>DVOR01000143.1 GCA_018713405.1 Candidatus Spyradenecus faecavium
GCGCCGAGCCATGCCTGCTGGTGGGCGACACGCCGCGCGACGTCCAGGCCGCCCACGCCGCCGGCCTGCCCTGCCTGGGCGTGACCGTCGCCGGGTGGAAGACGCCCGCCGACCTCGCGGGCGCGGGGGCCGTCCTGCCGGGCTACGAGGACCTGGACGCCGCGCTCCGCGCCGTCGACGGCCTGCTCGCGCCGCCCCTGCCCATCCGCGTCCTGGCGTGGGAGCTCACGCGCCGTTGCCCCATGGCCTGCAAGCATTGCCGCGGGGCCGCGCGCGACGCCGACTGCGCCGGCGAGCTCTCCGGCGACGAGTGCCGCCGCGTCTTGGACACCCTGGCCGCGGCCTATCCCGCGCCGCGCCGCAAGCCCCTCCTCATCCTCACCGGCGGCGAGCCGATGTACCGCGACGACCTGGAGGCGCTCGTCCGCCACGCCTCGGGGCTGGGCTTCCCCTGCGTGCTCGCGCCCTGCGGCCGCTTCGCCACGCCCGAGCGCCTCCGCGCCCTCAAGGAGGCCGGCATCCGCGCCCTCTCCATCAGCGTCGACGGGCCCGACGCCGCCACGCACGATGCCTTTCGCGGCATCCCCGGCGCCTTCGACGTCGCCCTCCGCGCCATGGCCGCCGCGCGCGAGGTGGGCCTCCCCTTCCAGCTCAACCACACCGTCACCCGCGCCGGCCGCCACACCCTCCGCGCCATGCGCGACTTCGCCCGCGTCCAGGGCGCCACGCGCATCGACTACTTCTTCCTGGTGCCCGTCGGCCGCGGCGCCGCCATCGCCGACCAGTGCCTCGACGACGCCCAGACCCAGTCCGCGCTCGACGAGATCCTTGACCTCGACGCCGAGGGCCTCCTTCCCCTCCACGTGACCTGCGAGCCCCGCGTCCTCGCCCGCCTCCGGGCCCGCCGCCCCGACGCCGAGCCCCCCGCCCCCGGCGGCCACCCCGGCCGAAGCGGGTTCAACGGCTGCATGGCCGGCGCGGGCTTCTGCTTCCTCGCCCACGACGGCCGCCTCCAACCCTGCGGCTTCTACGACGACGACGGCGGCAACGTGCGCGACTTCGGCTGCGACCTCCCCGCCGCCTACCGTGCCAGCCCTCTCCTCTGCCGCCTCCACGGCGGCAACGTCTGCCTCGCCCGCGCCCGCTTCGGCGCCGGGACGGACGCCTAAGGCGCCCCGCTTCGCCTCTCCGGCAGTGGTGCCCGGGGAAAACATGAGGCATTCGAAGGGGAGGGAAAGAGGAAAAGGGAATTGAAGGGTGGTGGGGCTCTGCCCCACGCCCCGGCAGGGGTGGGCAGGGCCCACGCCCCCTTCGTTCGCCCTGCACCCCCGGCACGTCCTGCGGACGTGCCTGACTGGGACGCGCCAGGCGACGCGGTAGGACCAATGGGACGTTCCCGTAAGTCGTGAAGGGGCGGGTGGACGGCGGGGATCGTCCCCGCCGGATCGCCCGCACCCTTTGCGTCTTCGCGGGAAAGGCGGGCCTCCTTCCCTGCGTCCTGCGTGCGGTAGCACACCCTTAATCTGCTCCCAATCTGCGAAATCTGCGGTTCCCCTGCGCCGTGTTGCGCTGTGTCCCCCAAACTTCCCCGGACGCCGCTGAGGCGCTCCGGGTCGGCGCCCCGTGAGGAAGGGGGTTGTGCTATAATGGGGCGGAAAGGACAAGCGCGATGAAGAGATGGTTGCTGTTGGCGTGCGGCGCGTTGGCGCTGGCCGGGTGCGTGCAGAACTCCGACGTCCGGGAGGACGCGCGGTTGCGGGGGCAGGCGATGACGGCCTTCGCGGCGGGCGATTTCCGCTCGGCCCGCGCCATCGTGGCGAAGGCGGACACGCTCCATGTGCCGCAGGGCAAGCTCTGGCGGCGCACGCTGGAACTGCGCATGGCCCTGGCGGAGGACGTGCGCCGGGGCGAGCTGCGCCGCTTCCTGGAGGCCTGGGCCGAGCAACGCGACGATTGGGACGTGGCGGCGCGGGCCGACGCGGAGCTGACCCTGGCCGAGACCCTGAGCCCGGCCTATGCCGCCGATTGGCTCTATGATTTGGAGACCGCGGCGTGGCCGCGCCCGCAGCGCACGCGCTACAACCTCCTGCGCGCGGGCCTGCAGCAGGGCCAGGCGGCGCTGCACGACGACACGGTGGCGCGTTGGCGTCTGGGCGTGCGCGGCCTCTACGATTCCGGCCGCCTGCTCGCCGCCGCCAACGAGGCCGCGCGCTGCGCCAACGAAACCCACAACGCCGAGGCCGCCCTCATCGCGGCGAAGCTCTACAACGAGGCCGGCGACGCCGCGCGCAAGGGCCAGGCCCTCGCCCTCGCCGACGCCCTCGCCGCGGGCGACGACGCCCTCAAACTGGAGATCGGGCAGGTGCGGACCGCGCCGCTCGGCGAAAAAAGCGCCTTCTGAACACGGAGAGAAACGCCATGGACGAATTGACCGCATTGCGGGAAGAGAACGCGCGCCTGAAGGCCGAGCTGGCCGAGACCAAGCAGCGCTGGGAACGTGAGCTGGTGGTGGCCAAGGCCGCCCTCGTCAACGCGCAGGCCGAGACCGAGATCGTCCGCGAGCGCCTTCGCGCCGCCATGATCCGCGCCCTCGAGGCCGACGACGAGGTCTTCGGCGTGCGCGAGGAGGCCGCCGAGGCCGTCCGCCGCGCGGGGGAGGGCCGCTGATGGCCGACGCCGACACGCGGCGCTGGTCGCTGCGCGACCCTTCCGGCGCGGTGCGCAACGCGAATGTCCCCACGGCCCTGCTGACGCAATGGGCCGCCCAGGGCGTCATCCTGCCCGGCTTCGAGATCTCCGCCGACGGCGAGACGTGGGCCCCCGCGGCCGCACTCCCCGAGCTGGCGATGACGTGGTACGTCGTGGCGGCCGACCACCCGCCCTACGGCCCCGTCGCCAAGCCCGCCGCCGAGCGTCTGCTGGCCGAGGGCCGCTTCCCCCCCGGCGCCGTCCTCTCGCAGGACCCCGGCG
>DVOR01000144.1 GCA_018713405.1 Candidatus Spyradenecus faecavium
GCGGCAATCATGGATGCGCTCGCGCCGACGGGTCGCGTCTATCAGGCGGGGACCCTTTCCGGCAACCCGGTGGCCGTGGCCGCGGCCATTGAGACGCTTGATCGTTTGGCTGCCGATCCGCCCTATGCGCGTCTGGCCGTGATGGCCGAGCGGATTGAACGCGGGGTGAACGCCGCCGCCGAACGCCACGGCGTGCCCCTGCGCGTGCAACGCCACGCCACCATCTTCACCCCCTTCGCCACGGACGCGCTCCCGGTGCTCGACCTGGCGGACTCCAAACGGTGCGACGCCACGCGCTACGCGCGCTTCTTCCACGGCATGCTCGACCGCGGCGTCTACCTGGAGCCCTCGCAGTTCGAGGTCAACTTCGTCTCCGCCGCCCATACCGACGCGGACATCGACCGCTTCCTCCAGGCCGCCGAGGACACCCTCGCCTCCCTGTCCTGAGGGCCCTCCGCCGCTTCCGAAACCCTAAAGGGTCGGAGGCGAAACCCTAAGGGGTTCGACCCAAAACCCTAAGGGTTTCGGGGCAAACCCTTAAGGGTTTCAGAAAGTCATCAGCACTTATTTCAAATCCCCCCTTTGCGCCGCGGGTGAAAAACCGTGCCCAAGGCAAGGGGAGGTTTGCTATCATATGAGGCATACGTGACAGAAGCGACGCCATGCGGACGCCAGTGTGCGTACCCGCTCACGGGAAAGAAGGAACGGAGAAGAAAACGATGTTCGGACAAATGAAGACTTGGTTGGTCGGGTGGCGTCCTGCCCTTGGTGTGTTGGAGCGGGAGCTTTTGGTCTTTCCGTTGGCGGTGGTGTTGCTGGCCACGGCGGCCTTCTGGTTCGGCGGGACGTGCGCCCCGTGGCAAACGTTGGGGGGGGGAGGTATCTCTCTTCTTGCGGCGTCGCTTGACCGTCGCGTTCTTTGGAAAGAGCGCCTTCGTGGGATGGCTCTCTTTCTGTTGTGTCTTGCCATTGTCTGGGTGTTGTCCGGATGTTTGGCAGAGAATGCTTTCGACAACGCTCGTTATCGGCACCCTGTGACACGGCTGCTGATGTTGGGATGGAATCCCATTGAGACCGCGACTCCGGAGGCGTTGAATGCGTTGGGATTGGCTCCAGTAGGGGATTTGCCGGTTTGGCATGTCCTGTTCATCACGCATGCCGTTGAGGTGTTCAATGCCTCGTTCGGTCTTTTCTTGGGCACGCCGTTCAATGTGGCATTGCCGATCCTTTTCTTTGTCGTTCCGATGGCGTTGGTGCCGATTTGGCGTTTGGGGCGCGATTTGGGATGGGAGCGTCTGTCGTGTTTCGTGGCAGTGATGTGCGTGTTGGGGGCGGTCCCGCGGTTGTGCGGTGCGATGGATAGTGCGGTGGACGTGGTGGTGGGGGTATGCGGCGCAGGGATGATTGCCGCGATGGTGCGGATTACCCGTGGGGAACGCGAGTGGTGGACACTCTTGGGATGCTCGCTGTGGATGATAACGGCCAAGCAGGGCGCACTGTTGACGTGCTTTGTGTTGTGGGTTGTCTTTTCCTTGGCATTGCTGTGGAGGTCCCGTACGATTTGGGTGCGCCGCTTGGCGCAGTTGACCGGATGTGCCGTGTTTTTGGGCGTTGGTATGCTTTGGATTTGCGCTGCGCCTTATATCACTTCATGGGCTCATTATGGCCATCCGCTTTATCCCGCCTATACGGTCGATGCCGAGCAGTTTCCGGCCTATGACATCACGTGGGACTTTGAGATTCGCAATGACGACGCACGGGCGATGGGCCATGTGGGGCACTTTTTCAATGCCTATGTGAGCTCGTCTTTGACGCGGGCCTATTATGCGTGGAAGACTGGGAAGGCTGACTTTATGCCCTATTGTCAGGTCTGGGAACAGGAGAATGCCGGCGGGCTTGGTGCGGCCAATTCTGCTTCCGTTCGAGTCTTGCTATTGGCTTCGTTTTTGGTGATCCTTCTCTTTGGCCGAGGAGTTCGTCTGATTGCTTTGTTGTGCGCAGTGGGGCTGTTTTGCTTCCCCACCTCGTTTCTTGGCTATCCACGGTATATCCCGTGGGTGGCGATTTTACATGGGATGGCAGCCGGCATTGTCGCTCACTGGGCGATTCGGCGTGTGCCCAAGTGGAAGATTGGCCCGGTGTTTGCCGGATGCTTGGGGCTGTGGGGCTTGAGCTTGACGGTGATGTATATCGCGGTGATGATTGACTATCGTCTTGAATTGACGCAGGCATTACGCAGTCCTGGTGTCAAAGCCGTGGTGTTGGCTGGAGGTGAAGAGAATGCCAACCTGTACCTATTGTGTAAGCAGGAACCTGCGCTCCAAAGGGTGGAGATTTTACCCGCCAAGTGGGAGGGTGAAGGTCTCCGGCGTTTTTCGCTGCCAAGCTTCTCCGCTGTCTTGAAGGAAGGGGCGGAGCCGCCGCCGTCGCTGTATCGGGAGGCGTCGGGACAGCCGACGCGGATGGGGCGGTATCTGCGCTATGCGCTCTTCGTGCCGCGGACATATCTGGTGTCGCTGCCGAAGCTGATGTGGTGGCGGATTGAGTCCCTGTGGCGTTGAAAGACGTATCCCATATACGTTGAAGGGAGTTGGAAATGACTATTGCTGAGACCGTACACACTCGCCTTGGGGCATGTTACAAGCGTTGGCGTCCAATGCTAGGGGTGTTGGAACGGGAGCTTTTGGTGTTTCCGTTGGCGGTGGTGTTGCTGGCTACGGCGGCGTTCTGGTTCGGCGGGAAGTGCGCCCCGTGGCAGACAATGGGGGGGGGTGGGTATTGCCCTCTTTGCGGCGTCGCTTGACCGTCGCGACATTTGGAAAGAGCGCCTTCGTGGGATGGCGCTCTTTCTTTTTT
This sequence comes from Candidatus Spyradenecus faecavium, assembly GCA_018713405.1. Taxonomy (GTDB): domain Bacteria; phylum Verrucomicrobiota; class Kiritimatiellia; order RFP12; family DVOR01; genus Spyradenecus; species Spyradenecus faecavium. The sequence continues at coordinate 2,857 of DVOR01000144.1, forward strand.
ACCTCGCGCTTGTGTGGGTGCTCTCCGGCTGTCTGGCGGAGAACGGATTGGACAACCGGCTTTACCGTCATCCGACGATTCGCTTGCTGATGGAGGGGTGGAACCCCATCGCGGCATCGACGCCCGAGGCGTTGCAGGCGACGGGGCTGGTGGATGTGGGCGAGGTGAAGGTCTGGCATGTCCTCTTCATCTCCCGCGCGTTGGAGGTCTTCTGCGGGGCGTTCGGGCTCGTCCTTCAGGCGCCTTTCAACGTGGCGCTCCCGATTCTCTTCTTCATCGCGCCAGTGGCGTTGGCTTCGCTGTGGCGGTTCGCGCGGGAGGAGGGGATGTCTAAGTTCGCGCGGTGCGCGATGGTGGCGGTGGTGGCCGGATGGCTGATGTGGATGTTCGCGGGGCTGGAGACGGCCTGCGATTTGCTGATTGCCTTTTCGGGGATTGCGGTTGTCACGTCGATGGCCCGGATTCTGCGGGGACGGCAGGCGTGGGGGACGCTGTTGGTGTGCTCGCTGTGGATGCTGACGGCGAAGCAGTCGGCGTTGCCGGCGTGCTTTGGCCTGTGGGTGGCCTTCTCGTACGTGGCGTTGTGGCGGGGTAGGGCGGAATGGCGGAAGTGGTGCGTACGGCTGGTGCTCTGTGCGGGTTTGCTGGGGGGCGGGGCGCTGTGGGTCTGCGCCTCGCCGTACCTGACCTCTTGGGTGCACTACGGGCACCCGCTCTATCCTGCGTATACGGTAGACGAGGCACGCTATCCCGCACAGGACCTTACCTATGACTTCAAGATTCGGAACGCGGACGCGGCGGCCATGGGCCACGTGGGTTATTTCTCGAACGCGTATCTCAGCCCGGCCTTGACACGGATGTACTACGCGTGGAAGCTGGAGCGGCCGGACTTCAGGCCCTATTGCGAGACGTGGGTTCAGGGAAACACGAAGGGGCAGGGCTTCGATTCTCCGGTCTCCGTGCCGACACGTGTCGCGCTGTTGGTCGCGGCGGCGGTGGTCTTTGCCTTGGGTGGGCCGTGGATCCGCTTCGTCGGAGCGCTCTGCGTGCTCTCGCTCGTTTTCTTGCCGACGCAATATATCGGTTACGTGCGGTATACGCCGTGGGTGGCGTTGCTGGGCGGATTGGCCGCGGGGCTCGCCGTGGATCGGCTGGGGCGATGCCTGCCGAAGTGGCGGTTGGGCTTGGCGTTGGGGGGCGGGTGCATGGCCTATGGGGCGTTGACGCTCCTGATGTTGGTGGCGGTGCAGATAGATTACCAATGGGAGATGCAGCAGGCGCTCCGCAGTCCCGGCATCGACGCGTTGGTCGCGGAGGACGGTCCGCTGGTCAGGGGGTTGACGCAGGCCAACCAACGTCTGCTTTGCCGGCAGGAACCCGCCTTGCGGGGGGCCGAACTGTTGCCGCCGGGATGGAAGGGGGAGGGGCTGCGGAAGTTCGCGTTGCCGGGGTTCTCCGCCGTGCTGAAGGATGGCGCGGAGCCGCCGCCGTCGCTGTATCGGGAGGCGTCTGGGCAACCGACGCGGGTGGGGCGGTATCTGCGCTATGCGCTCTTCGTGCCGCGGACGTATCTGGTGTCGCTGCCGAAGTTGATGTGGTGGCGAGTGGAATCCCTG
>DVOR01000145.1 GCA_018713405.1 Candidatus Spyradenecus faecavium
GCGTTTTTGCTTGCGCGGGGGCGGGGAGATGGGATAAACTAGGGGTCAAAGGAGAGACCCCTATGGTGAAGGTGACGATTTGCATGGGCAGCTCGTGCTTCTCGCGCGGGAACAACAGGAACCTGGAGGCGGTGCGCGCGTGGCTGACGGTGCATGGCCATTCGGCGGACGTGGAGCTGAAGGGGTGCCGCTGCGGGGGGATGTGCGGCGAGGGGCCGAACATCTGGATCGATGGGACGTGCCACAGCGGGGTGACGCCGCAGGCGGTGCCGGCGTTGCTGGCCAAGGCGTTCGGGGAGGAGGCGTGACATGGACGCGTTGGCGCCGATCTATTCCGTGGAGGCCCAGTGCCGCGACTGCTACAAGTGCGTGCGGCGGTGCCCCGTGAAGGCCATCCGGGTGGAGAACGACCACGCGGTCGTCCTGCCAGAGGCGTGCATCTTCTGCGGCACGTGCGTGGGGACCTGCCCGAACCACGCCAAGATGGTGCGCGACGACCTGATGGCGGTGCGCAACCTGGTGGGGGCGCGCAAGGACGTGATCCTCTCGGTGGCGCCGAGCTTCGCCTCGGAGTTCCCCGGCGTGGACCCCGCGCGCTTCTCGACGGCGATGAAGCGGCTGGGCTTCGCCCGGATGCGCGAGACGGCGGTGGGGGCGAACATCGTCTCGCGCCGGGTGGCGGAGCTGATGGCGCGGAGCACGGGCCACCGCCTGCAGATCTCCTCGGCGTGCCCGGTGGTGGTGGAGCTGATCCAGCGCTACCACCCGCGCTTCTCGGCCTACCTCACGCCCGTGGATTCGCCCATCATCGCGCATTGCAAGGCCCTGCGCCGGGAGTTCCCGGACGCGCCGATCGTCTTCGTGGGGCCGTGCGTGGGCAAGAAGCACGAGAGCGACCTGCAGCCTGAGCTGCTGACGGCGGCGCTGACCTTCGAGGAGCTCCGCCGCTGGATGCTCATGGCCGGCGTGGAGGACCCGAACGCGTGCGAGCCCGACCCGGATTACCGTCTGCCGGGCGACGGGGCCTACTACCCCATCGAGGGCGGGATGCTGCGGAGCGTGGCGCGCAACTTCCGCGCCTTGGCGCCCGAGGGCGAGCTGCAGCCCATGACGCTGACGGGCGTGGGCACCCTGCGCACGATGCTCGAGACCCTCGACCCCAAGACCCTGGAGCAGCCGGTCTTCATCGAGGCGCTGGCCTGCCCGGGCGGCTGCGTCTGCGGCCCCAAGACGCGCGTCAAGTGCGCCGCAGGCGGCATGCTCGACGTGCTCCGCCACGCCAAAAAGACGGGGCCCGACGACCCCGAGGACAAGCCCGACGTGGGCCGCCATTACCGCCCCCTGCCCGCCGCGCAGGCCGACTTCTCGGAGGAGCAGATCCAGGCCACGCTCCACACGCTGGGCAAGTACACCCCGCAGGACGAGCTGAACTGCGCGGGGTGCGGCTACGACTCCTGCCGCGCGCTGGCCTGCGCCATCCTGGCGGGGAACGCCGAGCCGCAGATGTGCGTGAGCCGGATGCGGCAGATCGCCCTCAAGCAAAGCTCGGCCATCGACCGAGCCCTGCCCTACGGCCTGGTGGTGGCCGACAAGCGGCTGCGCGTCATCGAGTGCAACGAGCGCTTCGCCACGCTGCTGGGCAACGCCGTGAAGCTGGCCTACGACGCGAAGCCCGGCCTGCGCGACGCCGACCTGGGCCGCCTCATCCCACAGACGCAGCTCTTCCAGAAGGTGCTCGAGACCGGCGAGGAGATCATCCGCCGCACGGTGGAGATCGACGGCCGCCTCTTCTCCCTCACCATCTTCAACGTGGACGTGCACGAGGTGATCGGCGCGCTCATCCTCGACGTCACCGAGAGCGAGCAGAACCGCCGCGCCCTCATCGAGAAGGCCCGCACCGTCGTCACCAACACCGCCAAGACCGTCCAGGAAATCGCCTTCATGCTCGGGCGCAACGCCGCCGAGAGCGAGCTGATCCTCGACTCCGCGGTGGAGATGTTCGCCCCCATCGACACGGAGGGCGACCAATGAGCGCGGACGCGCGGGCGGGGGCGCCGCCCCCCTTCATCGAGGTGGATTGGTTCAACCGCCGCAAGTTCCGCAAGGTGTGCAGCGGCGACGTCTTCCTCAGCGAGCGCCTGGCCGACGGCTCGGTGGTCGCCGTCCTCACCGACGGCCTCGGCAGCGGCCAGCAGGCCAACGTCTGCGCCAGCCTCACCGCCACCATGGCGATGGCCTACATGCGCGCCGCACTCGGCCTGCGCCGCGCCGCCACGCTCATCATGGACGCCCTGCCCATCTGCCCCGACCGGCACATCTCCTACTCCACCTTCACCATGATCCGCGCCGACCCCCGCGGCGAGGTCCGCATGATCGAGTACGAGAACCCCCCGGCCACGCTCCTGCGCGGCGGCATGCCCTGCGCCATCGAGCGCACCCCCTACACCCTGCCGCGCTGGGAGGGCCGCACCCTCTCCTACTCCACCTTCACGATGGGCCTGGGCGACCGCCTCTTCTTCTGCTCCGACGGCGTCACCCAGGCCGGGCTCGGCGCCCCGGAGACCCCCTTCGGCCAGGGCCTCGAGCGCGTCGTCCCCTGGCTGCAGGAGGCCATCCGCATCGCGCCGGACGTCGGCTCGCACGTCCTCTGCAAGGGCGCGGCCGACCGCGCCACCCGCCTCGACGGCGGCCGCGCCGGCGACGACACCACCGCCGCCATGCTCCACTACCGCCGCCCGCGCGTCACCCAGATGCTCACCGGCTGCCCCTTCGACCGCACGCAGGACGCCGCCTACGCCGCGCTCGCCACCCGCCCCGGCGTCACCGTCATCGTCTCCGGAGGCTCCACCGCCGACCTCATCGCCCGCGAGCTCGACCGCCCCATCGACACCCCCCTCACCGCCCTCGACCCCGAGGTCCCCGCAGGCTCCGAGATCCCCGGCATCGACCTCGTCACCGAGGGCTGCGTCACCCTCTCCAAGGTCATCGACCTCCTCCGCAACCCCGGCCCCGACGCCCGCGTCAACCCCGCCACCAAGATGCGCGACCTCCTCCTCGCCTCCGACCAGATCCGCATCGACGTCGGCACCGCCATCAACCCCGCCCACCAGGACCCCAACCTCCCGATGTCCCTGGACATCCGCCGCAACATCGTCAAGGAGCTCGCCGACGTCCTCCGCTCCAAGTACGTGAAGGACGTCTCGGTGAAGTTTCACTGAGCGCCTCGCGCTCAGTGAAACTTCGGAGAACGGAGCGTGCAGGCCCGAAGGGCCAAACCTTCCACGGCCACGGAAAACGGAGAACGGAAACGCCCCTCCGGGGCGACAAAGGAACCAGAAGGAAATACAATGCCTCACAAGCCTATTCTTTGGCCTCAGTTTCGTCCGTCGCGCGCTCGCCGCGCGCCCCTGTATCTCCTGTACCTCCTGCACCTCCTGAATCTCCTGCGCCCCCTGGGGTGCCCAAAGTCTCCTAGAACAGCGGCTGACGCCGCTTGGTACTGCGGCCCCGCCCGTCGCCCCGCAGGGGCGCTCCGTTCTCCGTTCTCCGTTCTCCGTTCTCCCACGCTCCTAATCGCGCTCACACTCCTCCTCACCGCGCTCCCACTCCACGCCGCCGTGCCCCAATTCACCGAGAACGTCGCGTGCGACCCGCTGCGCGTGCGCCTGCCCAAAGGCGTCGAGGCCACCCCCACCCCGCCGCTGGAATCCTACCGCTTCGTGGGGCAGCGGCCCGACGGCTCCACCGTGGAGTTCGACGCCTTCGACCCCGAGCAGCTCTGGCGGCGCGACCAGCGCCTCGGCGCCTGGGCCGACAAGGACGGCAACCGCTACGAGCTCGTCGCCCCCAAGTCCCGCCGAGGCGGCCCCTATCCCCCCCTCGTCACCCGCAAGGAATACGACAAGGTGCAGGAGCGGACCGGCACCCTCAAGCCCGCCGCCCTCGGCATGTGGATCGGCGAGTGGACCGGCGCCGCCTGCGGCAAGCCCCAGGCCCTGCGCCCCATGGGCGCCGTCCGCCTCGCCCAGTTCGCCGAGGCCGGCAGCGCCGCCGTCCTCGTCTTCTTCCTGAAGGACGCGCCCCAGCAGCCCTACGCCCTCTTCATCACCCCCGCCGCCGACCCGCCCGCCCGCTGGCGCACCCCCCTCCAGCGCGCCCTCGCCGGCTTCGCCCCCGCCGGGAGCGGACTCTCCGGCGCCGCCCGGGCCGCCGGCGGCTGGATCACCCTCGACAGGCCCCCCTACCGCCTCCACACCGACCTCCCCAAGCGCGACCGCAAGTGGCTCGACACCCTCCTGGCCGACATGGCCGCCATCCGCGCCGCCTACACCCAGGCCCTCCCCGAGCCCAAGGGCACCAAGGTCCCCACCAGCGTCATCCGCGTCTTCGCCGACCCCGACGAGTACCGCGCCCACGCCGGCGAGGGCATGGAGTGGTCCGCCGGCCACTTCTCCGCCCTCCAGCGCGAGCTCGTCGTCATGGGCGACGCCGAGGAGGACGACCGCGAGCGCCGCCGCGACGACATCCGCTCCACCACCTTCCACGAAGGCTGGCACCAATACCTCTTCCTCATCACCCCCGGCAACGCCGCCGTCCCCATCTGGTTCAACGAAGGCCACGCCACCTTCTTCGAGACCTTCACCGTCCGCGACGGGCGCGCCGTCCCCGGCCCCTCCCGCCGCCGCGACACCGCCCGCCAGGCCAAGGCCCTCCGCTCCCCCGCCGGCCTCCGCAAGCTCCTCGACATGAGCCAGGAGGAGTTCTACTCCGGCGCCATCGGCGACCACTACGCCGTCGCCTGGGCCCTCGTCTCCTACCTCCGCACCGACGCCCCCGACGCCCTCAAGCCCCTCCTCAACGACTACTACGCCCTCCTCCTCAAGCGCAAAAGCCAGCTCGAGGCCAACGACGCCCTCTTCACCCCCGAGACCCTCCGCGCCCTCGCCGACGGCCTCGACGCCTACCTGCGCTGACGGCGCATCGCGCCCCCCACGCGAACCGACGAAAAAGCCCCGGGGAGCCCCGGGGCTTTTCGCGAAACAGGCGGAGGCCTTAGGCCACGCGGCGGCGGAGCGCCACGCCGGCCACGCCCCGCCCAAGGGCTGGGCCACCCCATCCCCCGACCTTCCGAATCGGCCCCGGCAAAGGGACGATTCTGCATAAGTCCACATCTTTTTCCGAAACCCTTAAGGGTTTGCCCCGAAACCCTTAGGGTTCCGACCCAAAACCCTTAGGGTTTCGCCCCCGACCCCTTAGGGTTTGAGGGGGTGCTCCGCACCCCCGGAGAACAGAGAACGGAGAACAGAGAACAGAACGCCCCTGCGGGGCGACGGGCAAGCCGCCGCCAGGACTGCCAGATTGAGGAACCGCAGATTTCGCAGATTGGTTGCAGATTGAGGGCGTGCCACCGCACGCAGGACGCAGGAGGGGACGCTTGGCAGCTTGGCTAAGGCTTCGCCCGTCGCCCCGCAGGGGCGCTCCGTTCTCCGTTCTCTGTTCTCCGTTCTCTAATAGGTGGGCGCCTCGCGCCCACCTATTTGCGCAAACGCCCCGGAATCCTGTATAATGCATGGCTGTATCAAGGAGCAAACATGAGCGCGACGATTGAAGAGATCCGGCACAGCGCGGCCCACCTGGTGGCCTCCGCGGTGTGTTCGCTGTTCGAGGACGTGAAGATTGACATCGGGCCGGCGACCGACGACGGCTTTTACTACGACTTTGACCTGCCCCACCGCCTGAGCGCGGAGGACTTCCCGGCCATCGAGAAGGCCGTGCGCAAGCTCATCGGCGCCAAGCTGCCCTTCGTGCGCGAGGAGCTCACCCGCGCCCAGGCCCAGGAGCTCTTCAAGGACCAGCCCTACAAGCTCGAGCGCCTGGCCGACATCCCCGAGGGCGAGCCCATCTCCATCTACCGCACCGGCGACTACGTCGACCTCTGCCGCGGCCCCCACGTGGAGCACAGCGGCTGCGTCGGCGCCGTCAAGCTCATGAGCGTGGCCGGCAGCTACTACCGCGGCGACGAGCACAACAAGATGCTCCAGCGCCTCTACGGCATCGCCGCCCCCTCCCAGAAGGAGCTCGACGCCATCGTCAAGCGCCTGGAGGAGGCCAAGCGCCGCGACCACCGCAAGCTGGGCAAGGAGCTCGAGCTCTTCACCATCACCGAGAGCGTCGGCCCCGGCCTCGCCCACTGGCTCCCCAAGGGCGCCCGCGTCCGCGTCGCCATCGAGGACTACTGGCGCCGCGAGCACTTCCGCCACGGCTACGAGATGCTCTTCACCCCCCACATCGGCCGCGCCAACCTCTGGGAGACCTCCGGCCACCTCGGCTTCTACAAGGACAGCATGTTCCCGGCCATGAGCGTGACCGAGGGCGACGGCGCCAAGACCTCGCAGGAGGCCTACTACGTCAAGCCGATGAACTGCCCCTTCCACATCCAGGCCTACCTCTTCAAGAAGTACAGCTACCGCGACCTCCCCCTCCGCTGGGCCGAGCTCGGCACCGTCTACCGCTACGAGAAGGACGGCGTCCGCCACGGCCTCTTCCGCGTCCGCGGCTTCACCCAGGACGACGCGCACATCTTCTGCGCCCCCGAGAAGATCGAGGACGAGATCCGCTTCACCGTCCGCTTCTGCCTCAAGGTCCTCCGCCGCTTCGGCTTCACCGACATCTCCGCCTACCTCTCCACCAAGCCCGAGAAGGCCGTCGGCGACCCCGCCAAGTGGGAGCAGGCCACCGACTCCCTCCGCCACGCCCTCGAGAGCGAAGGCCTCGACTACGAGGTCGACGAGGGCGGCGGCGCCTTCTACGGCCCCAAGATCGACATGAAGATCAAGGACGCCCTCGGCCGCGAGTGGCAGCTCGGCACCATCCAGTTCGACTTCAACCTGCCCGAGCGCTTCCACCTCACCTACACCGGCGAGGACGGCAAGGAGCACCAGCCCTACATGGTCCACCGCGCCCTCCTCGGCTCCCTCGAGCGCTTCTTCGGCATCCTCATCGAGCACTACGCCGGCGCCTTCCCCACCTGGCTCGCCCCCGTCCAGGCCGCCGTCCTCAACATCACCGACGCCCAGCTCCCCTTCGCCAAGGACGTCCTGGCCCGCCTCCAGGCCGCCGGCATCCGAGCCGAGGGCAACTGGGACAACGACAAGATCGGCGCCAAGATCCGCAAGGCCACCCTCGCCAAGACCCCCTACATGCTCGTCATCGGCGGCCGCGAGGCCGAAGCCGGCCAGGTCGCCGTCCGCAGCCGCGAAAAGGGCGACCTCGGCGCCATGACCCCCCAAGCCTTCATCGACCTCATCCTCGCCGAAACCGCGGAAGAGGCCTAACCCCGACAGGAACAACCCCAACAGGAGCCGCCACCTTGGCACTACCCCCCAAACCCCGGCAGGAACAGAACGGCCGCAAAGCCGCCTCCTTCGTCCGCACCAACTACAAAATCCGCGTGCCCGAAGTCCGCGTCGTCGACTCCGCCGGCAAGATGCTCGGCGTCATGCCCACCCGCAAGGCCCAGGCCCTCGCCGAGTCCATGGGGCTCGACCTCGTCGAGATCACCCCCAACGCCCAGCCCCCGCTCTGCAAGATCATGGACTACGGCAAGTTCCGCTACGAAGAGTCCATCCGCCAGAAGCAGGCCCGAAAGAACGCCAAGGCCACACAGGTCAAGGAAATCAAGTTCCACTCCGGCACCGACGTCGGCGACCTCAACCGCAAGGTCAAGGAAATCCTCGGCTTCATCGAGCAGGGCAACAAGGTCAAGATCTCCCTCAAGTTCCGCGGGCGCGAGAACGCCCACCGCGAACTCGGCATCGAGATGATCGAGAACGTCATCTCCCTCTGCGCCGAAAAGACCACCGTCGAGCAGGCCCCCAAGCTCGTCGGCCGAGACCTCTCCGCCCTCCTCGCCCCCAAGTCCACCAAGGGCGGCGCGCGCAAGGCCGAGGCCCCCAAGCCCACCCCCGGCCTCTCCCCCACCCAGCCTCATACGCTTGGCTTGTCCCCAACCCAAGGCTAAGGGGCGCTTTGCGCCCCGGAGAACGGAGAAC
>DVOR01000146.1 GCA_018713405.1 Candidatus Spyradenecus faecavium
AGGGGCGGGGCCGCGAGGAAGCCGAAGAAGCCGATGGTGGAGATCTGCGCGATGGCGATGCTGGGCGGCACGCCCGGCGCTTTGCCGGCCAGCCCGCAGCAGAGCGGCACGACGGCGCTGGTGCCGCACCCCATGAGGGCGAAGCCGACCATCGCGGCGGCCATCGCGGCCGGTCCGCCGAGGAGCGGCGCGCAGACGGCCAGGGCCAGCCCGCCGGAGATGAAGCCGCCGCAGGCGTAGAGCACGCGGCGGGGGCCGAGGCGGTTGACGATGCGGTCGGCCACGAAGCGCCCGGTGACCATGGTGCAGAGGTAGGCGAAGTAGCCGTAGCTCTGGTGCGCGGGGAGGACGGCCAGGACGTCGCGGAAGTAGACGCCGCCCCAGTCGTAAATCGCGCCCTCGCAGGCCATGCAGCCGAGCGAGGCGACGCCGAGCCAGAAGAGGAAGGGCGTGAGGCGCCAGGCCGAGCCTCGGCGGGCGGCGGCGGGCGCGGGGGCGCGGTCGAAGGTCAGCAGCGCGCCGCCCGAGCAGGAGAGCAACGCCCACGCGCCGAGGGCCACGCCGCCGAAGTGCGCCCACGTGGGCACGCCGAAGCGGCCCAACAGCATGGCCAGGGCGACGGCGGCCAGACCGGCGAGCGACCACATGCCGTGGAAGAGGGCGATGATGGAGCGGCGGTAGTAGTGCTCCAGCTGGACGCCCTGGGTGTTGGCGGCGGTGTTGGAGAGGTTGGCGGCGAAGCCCGCGAGCAGAAGCCCCACGGCGAGCGAGGCGACGTTGGGCGCGAGGCCGAGGAAGAGGAGGATGGCCGGGTAGAGGAAGCCCGCGAGGAGGAGCATCCGGCGGCTCCCGAAGCGCGCCACCAACAGGCCGTTGGGCGCCATGGAGATCAGCTGCCCCACGGGGATCGCCAGCAGGAGCGTGCCCAGCGCGGCCTCGCTGAGGGCCAGGCGGTCGCGGACGTCGGGGATGCGCGAGCACCAGGTGGCGAAGGCCACGCCCTGGATGAAGAAGGAGCAACAGATGGCCACGCGTGCGCGGATGGGCGCGGGCGTGCGCGGCAGGAAGCAGGCGGACAGCAGGAAATCGCGGCGCGGGCGCATCTCAGGAGCGGAAGAACTTGACGTAGAGCCCCAGCACGAAGACCACCGCCAGGAGGGTCGGCAGGACGTAGGCCATGTAGAAGCGCAGGGCGTTGCCGAAGCGCAGGCCGCGGCCCGTGTTCGCCTCCTTCAGGAAGTTGTCCCACCCCCAGTAGCGGCGGCTGACGCAGAAGATGAGGACGGCCATCGAGCCGAGCGGCAAGGCGATGTTCGAGACCAGGAAGTCCTCGAGGTCCATGATGGTGGAGCCCTCGCCGAGGGGGTTGACGCCGGAGAGGAGGTTGAAGCCCAGGGCGCAGGGGACGGAGAGGAGGAAGAGGAGCGGGGCGTTGCGCTTGATGGCCTTGTGGCGCGTGCAGCGGCGCGTCTCCATCGTCATGGCGATGATGTTCTCGAAGACCGCGATGACGGTGGTGAGGGCGGCCAGGGCCAGGAGGACGAAGAAGGCCGCGCCCACCCAGACGCCCAGGCCGTGGGGCATCTGCGCGAAGACCTTGGGCAGGGTGATGAAGATGAGGTTGGGGCCCTGGTCGGGGCGCACGTCGTAGGCGAAGCAGGCGGGGAAGATGACGAGGCCCGAGAGGAGGGCGACGGTGGTGTCGATGCCGATGATCTTGGCCGACTCGCCGGGGAGGGTGTAGCGGCGGGAGGTGTAGCTGCCGAAGATGGCCATCGAGCCGATGCCCAGCGAGAGGGTGAAGAAGCTCTGCCCCAGCGCGTCGAAGACGATGTCGAAGAGCGGGCGCGTCTTGAGCGGCTCCAGCGAGGGCATAAGGTAGAAGGCCACGCCCTTGCCCGCGCCGTCGAGCGTCAGGGCGTAGACGGCCAGGCCGACGAGGAGGACGAAGAGCGCGGCCATCATCTTCTTGCTCACGCCCTCGACGCCCTTCTCCAGGCCCAGCGCGCAGACGCCGAAGCCGATGAGGCACACCACGGCCATCCAGAAGAGCTGCGCTGTGGGGTTGCCGGTGAAGGTGGCGAAGAAGCCGCCCGGGTCGCCGAAGTCGAACCAGCCGCACAGGAGGGCGACGGGGTAGGCGAGCATCCAGCCGGCGACCGTGGTGTAGTACATCATCAGCAGCCAGTTGCCCGCGATCTGCGCCTTCGAGATGGCGCGGTAGGGGCCCGGGCGGGGGGTGAGCAGGGGGTAGGCCGTCGCCAGCGAGCGTTGCGAGGCGCGCCCGATGGCGAACTCCGCCACCATCATCGGCAGGCCGAAGAGCGCCAGGAAGGCGATGTAGAGCAGCACGAAGAGCGCGCCGCCGCCCTCGCCCACGATGTAGGGGAAGCGCCAGACGTTCCCCAAGCCCACGGCGCAGCCCGCCGATACCAGAAGGAAGCCCAGGCTCGTCGCCAGCGACTCGCGTTTGCCGTCGTTCATACCGTCTCCATCCGTTGCGCCCAGAGCAGGCGCCAATCCTTGTCTTCGCGCTCCAGCGCCACGATCATGCAGGTGCCGAAGGCGTGGGGGGCCTGCGGGCAGAGCGTCCGCGCCAACTCCCCGATCGAGCACATGTGCCCCACCACGAGCGCCTCGCCCACGCCCAGGGCCTCGACGGTCGCCCGCATGGCCGCGGGGTCGCCGAAGGGCGTGAAGTCGCGGCTCTCCAACGGGTCAAGCGCCGTCCCGAGTTCCTCCTGGATGGCGGCGGCGGTCTCCCGCGCGCGGCGGTAGCCGCTGGTCAGCACGGCCTCGGGCCGCGCGCCCTGCGCCCGCAGGAAGCGTCCGGCCGCGCGCGCCTGCGCCAGGCCGAAGGGCGACAGCCCCGGGTCGCTGTCCCCCGAGGCATAGGCCCCATGCCGAATCAGATAAAGCACCATAATCCCCACATCATACCAAAAACCCCCGTTCCCGACGCGCCTCCGTCTTTTGGGGCGCCGTAGACGGAGGGGGCTGCTTTGTGGTAAAGTGGTGGCGTCGTTCGGTTTTTGCGGAGACTGCCATGGAACGTGTGACGGAAAAAGGGACGGGGCGGCTGGATTTGACCCTGTGGCTGGGGTCGACGGGTGCGCTCTTGGCCATTGTCGGGCTGATCGCCATGCTGGCGGCCAATTGGCACTGGGTGCCCCTCGGCGCGCAGATCGCCGTCGCGCTGGCGCCGTTGGCGCTGGGGTGGCTGGGCTACGGCTGGCTGTGGCGCCGGGGCATCGACAGCGTGGCGGCGGACGAGATCGTGGGCGTGGTGTGGACGGGCGGGGTGATCTGCTCGGTGGCGTTGCTGGGGCGGGTGCTGCAGCTGAGCTCGGACACCTTTGCCTTTTGCGCGGCGGTGACGGGGTTGCTCCTGCCGATCACGTGGCTGTTGCGCTCCAAGGCCGCCTGGCTGGCGGGGGTGGGCTTCGCCTTCGCCGCGGTCTTGGCGCTGGCGCATCTGCCCGGGATGACGTATCGCAACGAGGCGGGGTGGCAGCTGGCGTTCCTCGCGGCGCTGACGGCGGCGTTCCTGCCGCGTGCGGTCGCGCAATGGCGCAAGGCGGGAATCGATGGCGGCATCGGGCGGAGGCTGGTCGCCCTGGCGGCGCTCTGTTGGACGATCCATGCGGTCACGCTGCTGTGTCTGTGGCTGGATGATTGCCTGGAGTTGTCGGAGGCATGGGTGGTGAGTGGGGCGCTGCTCTTCCTGATGGCCGTCGGGGTGGTCATCACGCAGGTGGAGCGCGGCCAACCCGCCGGGCGGAGGCCGCTTTCGGTGTTCCATTGGGCGGCGCTGACGCTGATGATGTCCTTCGTCGCCTTTGACGGGCCGGCGCTGTCCACTTTGGGCCTCGGGTGGCGGGGGTGGCTTTGGGGGACCGGCGCGCTCCTGCTCGCCGTGTGCGTGACGTTGGCGGCTACGCGGCGGCTGAGCGACGAGGGCGTTTTCCTCTTCCTTCTTCCGCTCTTTGCCTTTGCCTCCGCGTTGGGGTCGTCGAGTGTCTTCCCGATGGGATGCGTGGTGGTTGGCGTGGCGGCGATCGTGCATGGCGTCTTGGTCGGGCGGGCGTTCGTCGCCAATGAGGGCGTGATCTTCACCCTTCTCTCGGCCTGGGCCGCGCTGGCCGGGCTGGAGGTGGACCTGATGGCGCAGGGGGTGCTCCTGCTCTTCGGCGGCGTGGCGCTCATCGCGCTCAACGTGGCGCTCGCGAAGCGCAAGGGAGGGACCGGCCATGAATAAGACGCTCCGTCTGGCGATCTTTGCCCTGGCGCTGGTGGCGCAGGCCGCCGTGCCGGGGTGGATGTTGGTGAAGCACCACCTGATCCTTACGCGCGGCGAGCGGTTCGTCCTGCCCGTCACGTTGGGCGACCCGCGCGACCTCTTCATGGGGCACTACGCGCGGCTGCGCGTGGCCGAGGACGCGTTGCCCGAGGCGCTCAGGGATGTGCCGGACAACTACCTGCGTTACTACTGCGACCAACGGTATGCGCGGCAAATCGACCGCTCCGTCGCGTCGCTCCGGGGCGAACTCACCGTGCGCCTGTGGCGGGGGTCGGCCCTGGCCGAGGGGCTGACCATCGAGGGCCTCCCGGCCCATGACTACCTCGCGCGGGCCGCCGCGGGGCAGGCGCCCTCGGGGTCGCCTTTCCATGAAGACACCCTCTTTGCCATCGAGCCCTTCCCCGGCGCGCTGGAGCTCTCGTCGGGCGACGTGCACGGCCTGTGCGGGTTGGCCTCACCCACCGCGATCATGCAGGGCCTCGTCGTGCCGGTCGGCTACGCGGACTACCGACGTTACGTCGCGCGGGCCGCGCTTCGCGGCGAGCCGCGGCAGACGCCCCGCGAGGCGCGCCACGCTTGGGTGTGTGCGCGGGACTGGGCAGAGAAACAGGATCGTTGGGCCGAGGGGAAACGGATCTTGGTCTTGCCGTTGCCGGACCCGCCCGCGACGGCGGACTACGGCACGGCCGCCGGCGCCTACTACCAAGAGGTCGAGGAGACCTTCGTCGATTGGTCCAGGGGTAGGGACAAGCTGCTCTTCTATGGAGAACCCGGCGAACGTGCCCCGCGCACCGTTCAGAGCACCCTGGCCAAGGCGTTGCCGGGGGCGCGCTGGCTGCTCCCCGCCGAGCAACTGCCCGAGGGTCTTGACGCGAGCCACGTCTGTCTGCTGCTGGATGCCCCGCCGAAGCGAAACCCCGGCGCGGAGTGGTTCCTCCGCGCGTCGCCCGGCGCGTACCCGGAAATCTCGGCGGAGGGATTCCAGGGGTGGGTGCAGACCGTCGACCCCTTCGGCCCCCTGCCGCCGCCCCAGCCCGGCGAGGCCGCCAAATACGCCGCGGCGCTTCGCGAGGCGCAGTCGTCGTGCGAACGGGAACTCCTGTGCAGGCGTCTGGCCAAGGCGCTTGCCCGCGAGGCGCAGGCCCAAGGCGACGCGGACGGTCTGGAGCGGGCGCTCGCCCACATCCCGCTCCGGACGCTCCGCCACTATTACGAGAACACCTGCGAGACCTACGCCGATTGGCGTGCGTTGGTGGCCTACCTCGCCGCGCGCGAGCGGGCCGGCCGCCCCGTCCTCCTGGCCGGCTGGCGCGCCATCGCCCCCCACGCGGACGACCCGCCCCCGCCGCCCGTCCCCGAACCGTCTGCCAAATCCCGCGCGGAGGACCTCCTCGACCTCGCCGACCGCTTGCTCGGCGAGTAGCCCGCCCCACGTCCCCGCCTGGGCGCGGCGGGAACACGAAGGGATTTGAAGGGAAGGAGGAAAGGGAGATTGGAGGGGTGTGGGGCACTGCCCCACGCCCCGGCAGGGCGAAGTTCGCCCTGCACCCCCGGCACGTCCTGCGGACGTGCCTGACAGGGACGCACCAGGCGGCGCGGCAGGACGAATAGGACCAGTAGGACGCTTCCGTAAGTCGTGAAGGGGCGGGTGGACGGCGGGGATCGTCCCCGCCGGAGCGCCCGCACCCTTTGCGTCTTCGCGGAAAACGGGGCGGCTTTGCCGCCCCTAGTGGCCGAAACGGCTGCCGCCGGAGGAGCCGCCGGAGCCGGGGGAGGGGCGGCGGCAGGTGTGGCCGTTGCGCGAGAGCCACAGCAGCGCGCGCGACCGCCAGGCCGGGTTGTCGAAGGTGCGCAGGGCCGAGCAGTAGCGGCACCCGTCGTGGGTCAGGCCGGTGGAGGCGTAGGCCTGCACATGGCGGCGCAGGTGGCGGATCCACACCGGGTCGAAGGCCGTGATGCCCACGTCGCCCGCGTCGACGGGGATCAGGCGGACGTCGTCGAAGCCGCCCAGGGCCAGGCCGTCCGCGGTGGGGTTGCCGCCGGCCACGTCGCCGAAGGCCTTGGCCACGGCCAGCCAGACGTAGCCGCCCTCGGCCACGGAGACAGCGGCGGAGGCGCCGAAGTAGTCGTATTCCTCGCGCAGGTCGCCCTCCAGGGGCAGGCCGCCCGGGCGCATGGCCTCCCACGGGCCCCAGGCGGCGGTGTCGTAGGCGGTCCAGCGGACGACCCGCGTGCGCTCCGTCGCGGCGGCGGTGCCGTCGTGCGGGGGCGGGGGCAGGGCGGGGTGGCCGAGGGCGGCGAGTTGCCCGTCGAGGGGGGTGCCCACGCGCAGCAGGTCGTCGAGCGACGTCTCGAGGGCGGTGAGGCGAAGGCCCAGGAAGGGCTCGGTGGCGAGCGGCGGCACGGGCCCGAAGTGGGCGTGGCCGGCGTAGTGCTGAAGGAAGGCGTAGGCGTTGAACCAGAACCAGCACCAGTCGTCGCCCAGCACGGCCTCGTAGAAATCCTGGTTCACCAGGAGATTGGCGCCGCCGGGGCCCGCGCCGGGGCTGGCGGGGGCCGCGTGGAGGGGGCGCGAGGCGACGATGTGGGCCATGTCGCGGAAGTCCTCCTCCGCGCCGAGATACCAATCCTGGAAGAGGGCGTCCTCGGCCATCTCGCGGACGACGTCGGCGGCCTCGGGCACCTCGGGCAGGCCGTTGGCGGCGGCGGTCTCGCCGGCGGAGAGGAGGGCGAGGAAGGGGACGGCCAGCTGGACGCGCTGGCGGAGCTCGTGGAGGGCCTCGGCGGCCTCGGCGTTGGGGAGGGCGTCGGCGAGCATGTAGGCCTGGATGAGGTTGAGCTCGCCCACGAGGTTGAGTCCGGCGGCCTGCCAACGGGCGGCGGCCAGGGCCGCGGCGTCCCCGCCGTCGCGCAGGCGCAGGCGGCGCATCGTCAGGCTGTTGGAGGCGCCGATCCAGACGACGAGGGCGGCCAACGCCACGAGCAGCGCCAGCAGGAGGACGACCGCCTGGCCGGCCTTAGCGCGACAGGTAGAGCGAGGCATGGTCTTCCACCGCCCAATCCGCGCGGAGCGCCCGCGTGCCGTCCCACGGCGCGTAGCCGAAGAGCGCGCCCAGGCGCCAGGGCATCCCCACCGGCGCGCGGAAGGTCGCCTCCACGCGCGAGAGGCCGCCGTCGCGCCGCACGGTGTGGGAGAGGCCCTCCCACCGTTCGTAGTCCAGGATGCCGTCGGCCTCGGCCCAGTCGCGGGCCTGCAGGTAGGTGCGCACGAGGGCGAGCTCGCCGCCGGCGCCGGCCACGTGCCGCCCGCCGTCGGGCACCAGGCGCCGGCCGGAGACGGGGATCATCCCCACGCGCAGGCTCTTGGCCTGCTGGAAGTCGTTCAGCCCCACGGCGTCGGCGCGCGCGGCGCTGGCCGCGCCGTTCTCCAGGAGGGTGCGCGCCACCGCCGCGTAGGCGAAGTCGTAGAGGAAGTGGAAGGCGGCGAGCAAGACGACCAGCACGATCAGGCTCTCGAGCATCGCCTGACCGCGCCGGGGGGTGCGTCTGTCGCGCCGCGCGCTCACATATTGCCGCTTTCGTCCAGGCGGCGCAGGCCCTCGCCGCCCTCGAGCTCCTGATAGGCGTCCTGCGCCTCGGCGCCCTTCTCCTCGTCGATGGCGGAGGTGGCGCCGGAGACCTTCTTGGCGATGGCGTCGCCGAAGAGCGTCCACAGCGCGATGCCCGCGATCGCGATCAACACCACGATGATGATGTACTCCACCATCGCCTGACCCTGTCTGCCCTTGCGCATCCGCATGACCGTGTCCTTTCCTTAGGGGTAGCCCGAGCCGAGCAAGGTCTCCGTGCGCGCCTCCTGCGCGTCCACGGCCCTGACCAGAAAGCCCGCCGCCAGCGCCGCCCCGAGGAGCGCCACCAGCACGAGGACGTACTCGACCATCGTCTGCCCGGTTCGCATGCCGGCATTATAGCATAAAGGGGCGGAGCGGCGGAGCCGCCCCGCCCCAGAGAACGGAGAACGGAGAACAGAGCG
>DVOR01000147.1 GCA_018713405.1 Candidatus Spyradenecus faecavium
AAACCTCCAAACTTCCCAAAAAGGGCTTGACGGGGGTGGCGTTGGCGCGGTATACTGTGAGCAGTCAATCTGGTGAATGGGCCGACAAGGCCCCGGCTTTCCCGAAAGGAGCACGCGATGAAACTTTGGATGATGTTGGCGTTGACGCTGGTGTGCGCGGGCGGCGCGTACGCGCAGGGCCGTTCCTCCCGCGGGGGCTCCTCGGCCCAGCCCAACCAGATGATCCGCATCCGCGAGATCACGGGCGTGGGCGGCGACAGCGATTACACCACCCCCGCCCCGCAGGTCGACGCGAAGTGGAAGAAAAAGATCAACCACACCGACAACTACGCCAAGGACGACGTCAAGGGCTGGCACTACTTCGAGGTCGCCTATCAGGTCGCCAACATCGGCACCGATTCCGCCGGCAAGAAAAAGCCCATCCTTGCCATCCCCGAGGTCGAGATCACCTACGCCCTCCTCTACGACATGAAGCAGTCGAAGAAGGCCGCCACCGTCGCGCGCCAGGCCAACCAGGCCGGCGGCGCCATCGGCTGGGAGAACCCCAAGCAGCTCTACTCCCTCTTCACCGAGACCATCACCTACACCTCCATCACCCCCGGCCGCGAGCACTACGCCGCCGTCTGCGTGCCCCCCGCCGCCGCCTCCATCTACGGCGACCCCATGGTCTTCTCCGTCCAGATCAAGATCGACGGCGTCCAGCAGGGTGACATCATGACCGAGATGGTCGGCGGCGCCGCCGTCGACGGCAAGAAGCTCGCCGACATCATGCAGGAGCGCGGCCCCGACGGCAAGCCCCGCATGGCCGCCTGGTGGGAGCGCATCGAGAACCTCTCCGAGAGCGTCGTCCGCCGCGAGGGCATCCTCCGCGACCGCTCGATGACGCCCTTCGTGATGGCCGGCGACCAGTTCTACGACCAGGTCAAGGCCGAGTGACGCACCGCCCCAGCCGGGGCAGAGACGCGAGAGAGACCCTATGGAACGGATTCTGACACTCAACATCGGCGCCACGCGCCTGGCCCTCGCCGAGTTCGAGGTGCGCCCGGGGCGCGTGCCCGCCCTCCTGCGCTACACCTTCGGCGAGCTCCCCGAGGGCGCCGCCGAAAGCCCCGACACCTTCTCCGTGGAGCTGGAGCAGGCCCTCCGCGGCATGATGGCCGCCGCCGGCATCCGCCCCGGCCGCATCCACGTCGCCCTCTCCGGCCAAATGGCCTTCCCGCGCTTCGTCAAGGTCCTCGCCGAGGACGACGCCAAGATGCGCGAGCAGATCCAGTTCGAGGTCGAGCAGAACGTCCCCTTCCCCCTCTCCGAGGCCATCTGGGACGACGCCCTCGTCGGCCAGCCCGACGCCGGCGAGCAGCACGTCATGATTGTCGCCGCCCGCTCCGACCTCGTCAAGGCCGTCGCCAAGGGCCTCCTCAACGCCGGCTGCGAGCCCGAGCTCGTCGACGTCGCCCCCGTCGCCCTCTACAACGCCGTCCGCTTCAACTATCCCGAGGCCGAGGGCTGCACCCTGGTCGTCGACATCGGCGCCCGCTGCACCAACCTCGTCTTCGTCGAGCAGGACCGCATCTTCTACCGCACCATCCCCGTCGCCGGCCACACCATCACCGTCGAGATCGCCAAGCAGTTCGGCCTCTCGCTGGAGGACGCCGAGACCTTCAAGTGCACCCAGGGCCTCGTCGCCCAGGGCGGCGCCTTCGCCGTCGACGATCCCGATGTCGACCGCCTCTCCAAGGTCATCCGCAACGTCATGACCCGCCTCAACGCCGAGGTCACCCGCTCCATCGCCTTCTACCGCAGCCAGCAGGAGGGCTCCGCCCCCGTCCGCGTCCTCCTCTCCGGCGCCTCCGCCCAGCTGCCCTACATGCAGAACTTCTTCGAGGAGAAGCTGCAGGTGGAGGCCGACTTCCTCAACCCCTTCCAGGCCGTCGGCTATCCCACCGACGTCGACGCCGACCAGTTCGGGCGCGACGCCTTCTCCCTCCCCGTGCTCGTGGGCCTGGCCCTCCGCCGCGGCCTCACCTGCCCCGTCGAGATCAGCCTCGTCTCCCCCGAGATCGTCGCCCGCAAGACCTTCCGCAAGCGCATCCCCTTCTTCGCCATCGCCGCCGCCGGCCTCATCGTCCTCATGGGCATCTGGCTGGCCTACGTCGGCATGCTCGGCGGCCTCTACGGCCGCCAGGAACGCGAGGTCCGCTCCCAGCTCTCCGCCTACAACAGCCTGAAGGCCGACTACGACGACGCCGCCAAGCAGGCCGACGAGGCCAAGACCCTCGCCGACGCCTACGGCGCGCTCCTCGCCCAGCGCGACAAGTGGCGCGGCATCGTCCGCGCCGTCGACGGCGCCATCCCCACCGGCCTCTGGGTCACCAAGCTCGCCGCCACCCGCACCGGCGACGTCCTCAGCGGCGTCTCCCTCTCCGTCTCCGTCTGGAAGGACCTCGAGCGCGGCCTCTCCGACCCCGGCAAGACCATCGACGAGACCGTCATCGCCAACCTCGCCGAGGCCAAGGCCGGCGACGCCGCCGTCTTCGCCCCCGACAACATCGTCCTTGACCGCAAGGAAAGCCGCGGCAAGATCGAGCCCACCCAGACCGAATGGATGACCGCCTTCGACATCACCGCCAACCTGTTCGGCGTCGAGAAGCCGAAGAAAACGACGAGCCGTCGCTCGCGCGGGAGGTAAGCCACCCATGGACCCGAAACAAAAGCAACTCCTCATCGCCGTCGGCGCCGTCTGCGGCCTCATCGTCCTGGCCCTCGCCTACTTCCTCTTCTCCGCCATCGGCGAGAACGCGGACGCCAAGGCCGCCCGCGACCGCTACGCCCGCAACCTCCGCTCCAGCAACCTCGCCGAGCCCTATCCCTCCCGCGCCAACCGCGACGTCCGCCTCGCCGACGCCGCCAACGCCGAGAAGGAAATCGCCGCCGCCAAGGCCCTCCTCGCCAAAGGCAACGACGTCATCGCCCTCCCCGCCGACCAGACCAGCTCCCCCTCCAAGTTCACCGAGGCCATCGGCCAAGGCATCGGCGCGCTGGCCCAGCGACAGGAGACCCCCGCCGCCCAGCGCCTCCGCGCCGCAGGCTCCCAGGCCCAGCAGACGGCCATGAGCTACTCCTTCGAGCGCTACGTCCAGGGTGACCTCCCCAAGGAGGCCGACATCGCCCGCCTCGCCAGGCAGTTCGCCACCATCCGCCACGTCTGCGACACCCTCCTCGACAGCGGCGCCGTCCTCATCACCGACGTCCAGCGCACCCGCTTCGACGCCGCCCCCGAGGCCGAGGAAGAGCAGCCCACCACCCGCCGCCGCCGCGCCTCCCGCCGCGCCGAGCCCGTCGCCCAGGCCGCCGACGCCTACGGCCTCCTCCCCGCACCCGTCGCCAAGCTCCTCGCGGAGGACGGCGTCGACCGCGAGAGCTACGCCGTCACCTTCCGCGCACCCTATTCCGCCGTCGCCAAGACCCTCAACGCCTTGGCTGAGGACCCCCTCTTCGTCGTCGTCACCGACCTCTCCGTCTCCAGCGCCGGCCTCGTCGAGGCGAAGGTCGACGACCTGGTCAAGAAGCGCCGCACCACCCGCAACTCCGCACTCACCCGCGCCCGCAGCGCCGAGAACGCCGAGCGCGCCGAGGAGCTCGCCAAGCGCGGCCTCTTCGAGGGCGTCGCCATCGACCAGCGCCTCGTCACCGACCCCGAGACCGCCGAGCCCCTCCAGGTCACCCTCCGGTTCGACGTCTACACCGCCCCGGCCCCCGCCGAACCCGCCCCGGCCCCCGCGAAGGAAGGGAACTGAACCATGGCGAAAGAACTCCCCCCCATCCTGCGTCAATACGACCGCCTCATCGCCGTCGGCGTCCTCGCCGCCGTCGCCATCTCCCTCCTCTACCTCGTCGTCTTCGGCCTCCAGGCCAAGGAAAAGGAAGAGAAGTACAAGACCAGCGTCACCGCTCCCTCCGCCGAGCCCATCAAGCCCGCCGACTTCTCCGCCCTCCGAAAGGCCATCGACGCCGCCGCCAAGCCCGACCCCAAGGCCGCACTCCGCGTCCGCGCCTCCGCCGAGGACCCCGACCTCTTCACCCCCGAGCGCCGCGTCTTCTGCATCAAGTGCGCCAACCCCATCGAGTTCGCCGGCGAGGACAGCGACGTCGCCCAGAAGTGCCCCTTCTGCGGCGCCGCCCAGCCCGTCAAGGAGAAGATCGACTACTCCACCGTCGACAGCGACGAGGACGGCCTCCCCGACGTCTGGGAAACCGCCAACAAGCTCAACCCCAACGACCCCGCCGACGCCGACGCCGACAACGATTCCGACGGCTTCACCAACGCCCAGGAATACCTGGCCAAGACCGACCCCAACGACGCCAAGAGCCACCCCGCCTACGACGACTTCCTCCGCCTCGGCGAGATCTCCGGCACCAAGGTCCCCCTGCGCATCACCAACGCCATGCAGCTGCCCAGCGTCAAGGACGCCGCAGGCAACGAGGTCAAGGTCTTCGACGTCACCTTCGTCTCCGTCTCCCCCGACGGCGTCGCGGGCACCACCCCCCTGCGCGTCAAGACCGGCGCACCCATCGGCAAGACCGGCTTCACCCTCGTCCGCTACGACCGCGTCGACAAGAAGCCCATCAAGGTCGGCCAGCACGGCACCACCCAGCTGATCGAGGTCTCCACCGCCCTCGTCAAGCGCGACTCCGACGGCAAGACCGCCACCCTCACCCACTGGGATCCCAAGAACCCCGACTGGCCCGGCGAGCCCCTCCTCGAGCAGCAGGCCCGCCTCTCCTGCGAGATCCCCGGCGTCGAGCCCGCCACCGTCACCGAAGGCGGCGCCTACCGCGTCAAGGCCGAAACCTACGCCGTCAAGCGCATCGACCCCGCCGCCAAGACCGTCACCCTCGAGCGCCGCGCGGACAAGCGCGTCATCGTCCTCGGCGAGGCCGGCCTCGTCCAGGCCCCCGCGGCCAAGCCCGCCCCGGCACCCGCCGCGGCCAAGCCCGCAGGAGGCCAGGCGAAATGACCCCGAACCCCGATTTCTCGGGCCTCCGGCCCGTTGCCGTAGCCCCACGCGCGACCTTGGCCGCCACGGGCAAAACCGATCGGCCCCATCC
>DVOR01000148.1 GCA_018713405.1 Candidatus Spyradenecus faecavium
GGTGAAACTCCTGCCCGAGGGCCTCTCCGAGGGGTTCGCGTTGGCGAACCTCAAGCTCACGGTGGTGTCGCAGGGCGACCTTTATCCCACCACGCGTACCTGGCGGACAGCCTCGCGGCCCCGTCCCATCGCCGGGCAGCGGTTGGAGTATGCCTTCGACGTGGAGCCGGGCGAGCTGGTGGTGCACCTGGAGCACGGCATCGGCCGCTTCCTGGGGCTGACCGAGATCGAGATGGACGGCCGCCGCACGGAGGTCTTCACGCTGGAGTACGCCGGCGGCGCGCGGCTCCATGTGCCGACGACCCACGCGCACCTGCTGTCGCGCTACATCGGGCCGAACAGCCGCAAGGTGAAGCTCCATTCGCTGGACGGCAAGCGATGGCGCAGCGAGAAGGAGGCCGCCCAGCGCGGCATCGAGGACCTCGCGGCGGGGCTGCTCGAGACCCAGGCGCGGCGGCGCGTGATGCCGGGCTTCGCCTTCGACCTCTCCGACCCGTGGATCGCCGAGTTCGAGGCGCTCTTCCCGTGGCAGGAGACGCCCGACCAGACGCGCGTCATCGCCGAGGTCAAGCGCGACATGGCCTCGCCCATGGCGATGGACCGGCTGCTGTGCGGCGACGCCGGCTACGGGAAGACCGAGGTGGCCATGCGCGCGGCCTTCATCGCCGTGGCGAACCACAAGCAGGTGGCCCTGCTGGCCCCCACCACCGTGCTGGCCGAGCAGCACTTCGCCACCTTCTGCGACCGGATGGCGCACTTCCCCGTGCGCATCGAGGTGCTCTCGCGCTTCCGCACGCCGGGCCAGCGCGCGAAGACCCGCGCCGCCGCGGCCCAGGGCCAGGTGGACATCCTGATCGGCACGCACGCCCTGCTCACCGAGAACATCCCCTTCCAGGACCTGGGCCTGCTCATCATCGACGAGGAGCAGCGCTTCGGCGTGGCCCACAAGGAGCGGCTGAAGAGCCTGCGCGCGCTCGTCGACGTGCTGACCATGAGCGCCACGCCCATCCCGCGCACGCTCTACCTTTCCCTCACCGGGGCGCGCGACCTCTCGCTGCTGCGCACGCCGCCCAGCAACCGCGTCGCCGTCGAGACGCTCATCCAGCGCGACGACGACGCGGTGGTGGCCGCCGCCGTCCGGCGCGAGCTCGCCCGCGGCGGGCAGGTCTTCTACCTCTACAACCGCGTCAACACCATCGGGCGCGTGCACGAGCGACTCCGCCGCGTGACGCCCGAGGCGCGGGTGCTCGTGGCCCACGGGCGCATGGAGGCGGCCGACCTCGCCGCGACGATGGCAGCCTTCGCGCGCGGCGAGGCCGACATCCTGCTCTGCACCACCATCATCGAGAGCGGCATCGACATCCCCCGGGCGAACACCATCCTCATCGACCGCGCCGACCGTTTCGGGCTGGCCGACCTCTACCAGCTGCGCGGGCGCGTGGGGCGCTCCGCCGCCAAGGGCTTCGCCTACCTCCTCCTGCCGGGGGAGGGGCTCATCGATTCCGACGCCCGCAAGCGCCTCCAGGCCCTGAAGCGGCACTCCGGCCTCGGCGCGGGCTACGCCATCGCCCTGCGCGACCTGGAGATCCGCGGCTCGGGGAACCTGCTGGGGGCGGCGCAGAGCGGGCACATCGCGGCCATCGGCTTCGGGCTCTACTGCCAGCTGCTGCGGCGCACCGTGGCCCGGCTGAAGGGCGAGGCCCTGCCCACGCTCATCGACGTGGAGCTGTCGCTCGACTTCCTGGACACCTCGCCGGGGGCGCTGGGGCCCAACGCCGCGGCCCTCCCCTATGACTACATCGAGGACGACGCCCAGCGGATGAACGCCTACCGCCGACTGGCCGAGGCCGCGACCCTGCCGGAGATCGACGCCCTGCGCGGGGAGCTCGCCGACCGCTACGGCAGGCCGCCCGTCGCCGCCGAGCGGGCGCTGCGCCTGGCGCGCCTGCGCATCCGCGCCGCCGGGGCGCACCTCGCCAAGATCGAGGCCCGGCGCGGGCTCCTCACCTTCTACGCCCGGCTCAACCACGCGCCCGTCCGCCACTTCGCCCACCTGCCGCTGCCCGACCGCCCCGCCGACGCGCTCCTCGACCACATCGAGGCCCTCCTGGGGCGTCTGCCGCGCCTCGCCTGACGCGGGGCGGCGCGTGTGCTACAATAACGGGACTGTTTTTCGGAGGCAGAGCAGATGAAGGCACCGATCCGTTTGGTCATTTTGGGCGCGGGGGACCGCGGCAGGACGTACGCGTCGTACGCGGCGGCGTACCCGGACAAGGCGCGCGTGGTGGGCGTGGCGGACATCAACCCCGCCGCGGCCCAGGCGGTGGCGCAGGCGCACGGGCTGCCCGCCGACGCGGTGTGGGGCGATTGGTCCGAGGCCGTCGCGGCGAAGCCGGAGTGCGACGTGATGGTCATCTCGATGCCGGACGCGATCCACCTGGAGCCCGCGCTGGCGTGCCTGGACCTGGGTTACCACCTGCTGCTGGAGAAGCCGATGGCGCGGCGCTGGGCCTCGTGCGAGGAGCTGGCCGCGAAAGTGCGCGAGAAGGGCGACCGTCTGGTGATGGTGGGCCATGTGCTGCGCTACACGGTCTACTTCCTCAAGTTGCACGACCTCATCGCGGAGAAGGCAATCGGGGACGTGGTGAGCATCCAGCACCTGGAGCAGGTGGGCTACATGCACGCGGCGCACAGCTTCTGCCGCGGCAACTGGGGCAACACCGAGCGCGCCACGCCGATGATCCTGCAGAAGTGCTGCCACGA
>DVOR01000149.1 GCA_018713405.1 Candidatus Spyradenecus faecavium
GGGTCTTACTTGACCTCGACCTTGGCGCCGGCCTTCTCGAGGGCCTCCTTGATCTTGGCGGCCTCGTCCTTGTCGACGCCCTGCTTGACGGGCTTGGGGGCGCCTTCGACGAGGTCCTTGGCATCCTTGAGGCCGAGACCGGTGATGGTGCGGACCTCCTTGATGACGGCGATCTTGTTGGCGCCGACCTCGGCGAGGATGACGTCGAACTCGGTCTTCTCCTCGGCGGCGGGGGCGGCGGCGCCGGCGGCGGCGACGGCGACGGGAGCGGCGGCGGAGACGCCCCACTTCTCTTCGAGGGCCTTGACGAGCTCAGCGATCTGGAGCACGGTCATGCCGGAGAGGGCGTCGATGATTTCTTCCTGGGTCATTGTTCTGTTCCTTTTTGTGTAACCGCCCGGGGTCTTGCCCCGGGAGGGGGGTGCGCCCGGCGGGGGCCGGGGCGCGTTTTTACGACACGGCGCTTAGGCCGCAGGGGTGCCGTCGGTGTTGCCGTCGGCGGAAGCGGGGGCGCCTTCCTTGTCGACCTTGGCCTGGAGGACGCGGGCCATCTTGGAGGCGGGGGCCTGCAGGGTGCCGAGGAGGCGGGCCTGCTGGGCGGCGAGCGAGATGAGCTCGGAGAGGGTGTTGACCTGGGCGTCGGTGATGGCGGTGTCGCCCATGAGGCCGGCCTTGATGGTGGCCTTCTCGTTCTTCTTGACGAAGTCGACCACGGTCTTGGCGGCGTCGGCGATGTCACCCTGGCCGGCGATGACGGCGGTGGGGCCGCTGAGGACGCCTTCGGGGAACTGGATGCCGCGCTCGGCGAGGATCTTGGCGATGAAGGTGTTCTTGATCACCATCATGCGCGCGCCCTTGTCGAGGAGCTGGCGGCGGAGGTCGCCGATCTGGGCGACGGTGAGGCCGCCGAAGTTCAGCAGGAAGGCGAATTCCTTGCCGGTGAGGAAGTCGGCGACTTCGTTGTAGATGGCGACGACTTCGGGGCGTTTCTTCTGGTTGGACATGGCGAAATCACTCCTTGACGAGAACGCGGACGCCGACGCCCATGGTGGGGCTGATCGTGCAGCTGCGGATGAAGAGGCCCTTGGCGGCGGCGGGGCGCTCGTGCTCGACGGCGTCGATGATGGCGCGGATGTTCTCGACGAGCTTGGAGGCCTCGAAGCTGAGCTTGCCGGCGGGGACGCAGAGGTTGCCGGTGCGGTCCATGCGGAAGTCGACCTTGCCGGCCTGGGCGGCCTTGATGGCGGGGACGACGTCGTCGGTGACGGTGCCGGTCTTCGGGTTGGGCATCAGGCCGCGGGGGCCGAGGATGCGGGCGACGGTGCGGACCTGCTTCATGGCGTCGGGGGTGGCGATGGCGACGTCGAAGTCGGTCCAGCCGCCCTTGACGCGTTCGAGGAGGTCATCGAGCCCGGCGGCGTCGGCGCCGGCCTGGAGGGCGGCGTCGGCCTGCTCGCCGGCGGCGAAGACGACGACGCGGACGTGCTTGCCGGTGCCGTGGGGGAGGTGGACGACGCCGCGGACGGCCTGGTCGCTCTTGGTGGGGTCGGCGCCGAGGCGGAGGCCGACGTCGACGGTCTCATCGAACTTGGCGCCGGGGTGGGCCTTGATGAAGGCGACGGCTTCCTCGAGGGAGACGGCGGCCTTGGGGGCGGCCTTGAGGGCGTCTTGGTATTTCTTGCTGTGCTTGGCCATGGGGCTTCTCCTCAGTCAACGACGTCCACGCCCATCTGGCGGGCGGTGCCCTCGATCATGCGCGCGGCGGCCTCGGGGTCGGCGGCATTGAGGTCCTCGGCCTTGATCTTGACGATCTCGGCGATCTGGGCGCGGGTGATCTTGCCGACCTTCTCGGTGTTGGGCTTGCCGGAGCCCTTGGGGAGGTTGGCGTACTTCTTGATGAGGGCCGCGGCGGGCGGGCTCTTGAGGATGAAGGAGAAGGAGCGGTCGGCGTAGACCGTGATGACGACGGGGATGACCATCCCGCCCTTGTCCTGGGTCTTGGCGTTGAACTCCTTGCAGAACGCCATGATGTTGACGCCGTGGGAGCCCAGCGCGGGGCCCACGGGGGGTGCGGGATTGGCGGCTCCGGCGGGAATCTGGAGCTTGATCATCCCGGTGACTTTCTTGGCCATTGTGTGGTCCTTTGTCTTATGCCGCGCTCCCGGGATCCTTTCCGGTGCAAGCGCACGGCCGTTGACGACGCCCGGCTATCGGCCCGGGGTCAGACGCCTTCCGGATGCTCGGTGATGCGTTCGACCTGCCAATATTCGAGCGTGACGGGGGCGACGCGTCCGAAAATCGAGACGGAAATCTGCAGGCGCCCACTGTCAGGATCGATGTTTTCGATCGTGCCGTTGAAGTTCATGAAGGGACCTTCAGTGACACGGACGGTCTCTCCGACCTGGAAATCGACTTTGAGCCTGGGCTTCTTCTCTTCCTCGGCGGCGACGCGGCGGATGAGGTTCATGGCCTCGGCGTCGGTGATCGGGCGGGGCTTTTGGCCGGTGCCCTTCTTGCAGCCGGCGAAGCCGGTGACGCCGGGGATGTTCAGGATGAACTCCCAGAGCTCCTGGTTGATGCGCTTGTGCGCCTCGTCGGCATAGAGGCCCATGCGGACGATGACGTAGCCGGGGCAGATCCGGCGGGTGACGACGCGCTTCTTGCCGTCCTTGATTTCCACCACCTTCTCCGTGGGCACCACGACGTCGAAGTCGTTGAGCACCTCTTTGGGCGCGGGCTCAGGGGGGATGGCGAAAAGGTCGCAGAGGCCGGCGGAACGGGCCTGCGCGACGATCTGACGCTGCGCCTTCTGCTCCTGGCCGGTGAGGGTCTGGAGCACAAACCATTGCTTGGGGATGTCTGCCATTTGCGCGCGTCCGATGAAAAGGGGAATCAGGCCGCCGGGGTGGCCCCGGAGTCGAGGATGAAGTGCAGCACGGCCTCAAGGATCGTGTCGCACGCCAGGATGACCACGGCCAGGATGACGATGAAAACAATCACCACGAGGGAGGATTCGACCAGCTCGCGGCGCTCGGGCCAATTGATTCGCTTGCCCTCAAGGGCGACGTCGGCGAAAAACTGTCGGATCTTCTGAATCATGGCGTTTGCCGCGTGGATGGCAGGGTGTGAGGGATTCGAACCCCCATAGGCAGTTTTGGAGACTGCTGCTCTGCCATTGAACTAACACCCTGTGTGCGCGGTTTCCTTCGTGAAAGGGGTTACTTGGTCTCGCGGTGCAGCGTGCGCTTGCGCTCGAAGGGGCAGAACTTCATGAGCTCGACGCGCTCGGTCTGCGTCTTCTTGTTGCGCGTGGTGGTGTAGTTGCGGCGCTTGCACTCGGTGCAGGCGAGGATGGCGAGTTCGCGGGGCATCGGTGTGGCCTCCTTCGTCTGGCCTTTTCGCGTGAAAAGTCCCCGGGGCGGTGGCCCCGCCCCGGGGCGCTGTTCACAAGAGAAAAGCCGTTACTTGATGATCTTGGAGACGGTGCCGGCGCCGACGGTGCGGCCGCCTTCGCGGATGGCGAAGCGCATCTTCTCCTCGAGGGCCACGGGGGCGATCAGCTTGACGGTGATCTCGACGTTGTCGCCGGGCATGACCATCTCGACGCCGTCAGGCAGCGTGATGTCGCCGGTGACGTCCGTGGTGCGGATGTAGAACTGGGGACGATAACCCTTGAAGAACGGGGTGTGGCGGCCGCCCTCTTCCTTGGTGAGGACGTAGACCTGGCCCACGAACTCGGTGTGAGGGGTGATGGAGCCGGGCTTGGCGAGCACCATGCCGCGCTCGACCTCTTCCTTCTTGGTGCCGCGGAGCAGGCAGCCGATGTTGTCGCCGGCCTGGCCCTGGTCCAGGAGCTTGCGGAACATCTCGACGCCGGTCACGGTGGTCTTCTGCGTGGGCTTGAGGCCGACGATCTCGACTTCCTCGCCCACCTTGATCGTGCCACGCTCGACACGGCCGGTGACGACGGTGCCGCGGCCTTCGATGGAGAACACGTCCTCGATCGGCATCAGGAAGGCCTGGTCGGTCAGGCGGACGGGATCGGGGATGTAGGTGTCCAGCGTGTCCATGAGCTGGTTGATGCACTCGCAGGCGGGGTCATCGGCGCTCTGGGCCTGGGTGGCGGGATAGGCGCAACCACGGATGATGGGAGAACCCTCGTAGCCATACTTCTCGAGGAGCTCGGTGACCTCCATCTCGACGAGGTCGAGCAGCTCGGGGTCATCGACGAGGTCGATCTTGTTCAGGAAGACGACGATTTTGGGGACGCCGACCTGACGGGCGAGCAGGACGTGCTCACGGGTCTGGGGCATGACGCCGGTGTCGGCCGCGACGAGCAGGATGGCCGCGTCCATCTGGGC
>DVOR01000150.1 GCA_018713405.1 Candidatus Spyradenecus faecavium
GAGGTTGACAGGGCAAATTGTATTTGGTACAGTTTGGGGCACTTTCGCGGCTGATTGTGGCGACGTTCCGCCAAGGCCGCGAGTGGACTTCAGCGAAGGAGGAAAGGCACATGAGCCAGTACCCCGAATTCAAACCCGGCAAGTGGCAGGACGCGATCGACGTCCGCGACTTCATCCAGAACAACTACACGCCCTATGAGGGGGACGCGTCGTTCCTCGTCGGCCCCACGGCCCGCACCCTCAAGGTGAACGCCGAGTACGAGAAGCTCCACAAGGAGGAGTTCGAGAAGGGCGGCGTGCTGGACGTGGACGTGGACAACGCCTCCAGCCTGCTGAACCACAAGCCCGGCTATCTGGACCGCGAGAACGAGATCATCGTGGGCCTGCAGACGGACGCGCCGCTGAAGCGCTCCGTGAACCCCTTCGGCGGCATGCGCATGGCCGTCCAGGCGGCGGAGGCCTATGGCTACCACATCAGCGAGAAGCTGAAGACGGAGTTCACCTACCGCACGACGCACAACGACGGCGTCTTCCGCGCCTACACCAAGGACATGCGCGCCCTCCGCTCCGCGCACGTCCTCACCGGCCTGCCCGACGCGTACGGCCGCGGCCGCATCATCGGCGACTACCGCCGCGTGGCGCTCTACGGCGTCGACCGCCTGATCGAGGAGAAGCAGAAGGACCTCGACGGCATTGGCACCGCCCCCGACGCCGTGATGGACGACGAGACCATCCGCCTGCGCGAGGACGTCTGGCGCCAGATCGACTACCTCGGCCGCCTGAAGCAGATGGCCGAGATGTACGGCTGCGACATCTCCAAGCCGGCGCAGACCGCCAAGGAGGCCGTCCAGGCCACCTACTTCGCCTACCTCGCGGCCATCAAGGAGCAGAACGGCGCGGCCATGAGCCTGGGCCGCACCGCCACCTTCCTGGACATCTACATCGAGCGCGACATCCAGGCCGGCATCCTCACCGAGGAGACCGCCCAGGAGCTGATCGACGACTACGTCCTCCACCTGCGCATGAACCGCCAGCTCCGCACGCCGGAGTACAACGAGCTCTTCGCCGGCGACCCCACCTGGACCACCGAGTCCCTCGGCGGCATGGGCCTCGACGGCCGCACGCTCGTCACCAAGACCACCTTCCGCGTCCTCCACACGCTGGAGAACCTCGGCCCCGCGCCCGAGCCGAACATGACCGTCCTCTGGGCCCAAGGCCTGCCCCAGGGCTGGAAGGACTACTGCGCCCACGTCTCCATCGTCACCGACTCCGTCCAGTACGAGAACGACGACCTGATGCGCGAGCGCTTCGGCGACGACTACGCCATCGCCTGTTGCGTCTCCGCCATGACCATCGGCAAGGACATGCAGTTCTTCGGCGCCCGCGCCAACCTGCCCAAGGCCCTCCTCATGGCCCTCAACGGCGGCCGCGAGGAAATCAAGGGCAAGCAGGTCGGCCCCAAGACCGACCTCCCCCCCGAAGGCCCGCTGGACTACGAGGACACCCTCGCCCGCTTCAAGGCCGTCCTCTCCTGGCTCGCGCACCAGTACGTGAACACCATGAACGTGATTCACTACATGCACGACAAGTACGCCTACGAGAAGATTCAGATGGCCCTGCACGACACCCACCTGGCCCACCGCTGGATGGCCTTCGGCGCCGCCGGCCTCTCCGTCGCCGCCGACTCCCTCTCCGCCATCAAGTACGCCAAAGTCACCCCCGTGCGCAACGCGGACGGCCTGACGGTGGACTTCAAGGTCGAGGGCGACTTCCCCAAGTTCGGCAACGACGACGACCGCGTCGACGCCATCGCCAAGGAGCTCGCCGAGTTCTTCTACGCCGAGCTGCGCAAGACGCCGTGCTACCGCGGCGCCGAGCACACCCTCAGCCTCCTCACCATCACCTCCAACGTCATGTACGGCAAGAACACCGGCGCGACGCCCGACGGCCGCAAGGCCGGCGAGCCCTTCGCCCCCGGCGCCAACCCCATGCACGGCCGCGACGCCTCCGGCGCCGTCTTCTCCCTCAACTCCGTCGCCAAGCTCAACTACGACGCCTGCCGCGACGGCATCTCCAACACCTTCACCATCAACCCCTCAGCCCTCGGCAAGAGCGAGCCCGAGCAGGTCGCCAACCTCACCCACCTCATGGACGGCTACTTCGTCCAGGGCGCCCACCACCTCAACGTGAACGTCTTCAACACCGACCTTCTCCGCGACGCCCAGGCCCACCCCGACAAGTACCCCAACCTGACCATCCGCGTCTCCGGCTACGCCGTCCGCTTCATCACCCTCTCCAAGAAGCACCAGGACGAGGTCATCGCCCGCACCTGCCACAGCTGCCTGTGAGCCGTCGCGCCGCGACACCCGAACGCCGGGCCCCGCACCCACGGGGCCCGGTTTTTTCGCCTCCGCGGACCCCTCCGCCCATCACCTCCCTCGTGGGCGTGTGCGGAAAGGTGGCGGGTTGTGGTATCCTATGGCCGTCGTACGAACACGAATCGCTGAGGGCCTTATGCGCACAGACACGGCTTCCGAGAAACTGCACCTGGTCTACGCCACGGACAGGGGCTATCGCTTCCTGGCGATGGTCTCGGCCAAGAGCGCCATCTGCAAGGCCAGCCAGCCGGAAAGACTCGTCGTCCATCTGTTGGACTGCGGCCTGACGGACGAGGACTGGGCGACCTTCTCCGACACGTTGCGCAAGGGCGCGGAGGCGGTGGAGGTGCGTCGCCACCAGGTCTCCACCGAGCAGTTCGGCGGCTTCACCGCATGGAAGGGGAGCTTCGCCGCCTACGCGCGGCTCTACGTTGCCGAGCTTCTGCCCGAGGAGCGCTGGTGCCTCTACGCGGACTGCGACACCCTTTTTCTGGACGACCCGCTGAAGTTGCTCGCGGAGTGCGACCCCGCCGTGGCGCTGAAGGGCTATTGGATCTGGTACGACAAGCCCTGCAAGCCGTGGGTGCGCGACCCGGTTGAGTCGTGGCTCGCCGAGCATTGCCCGGGGATGGACTTCTCGCAGTACCTCAACTCCGGCTTCCTCCTCATGAACCTGGACTGGTGGCGTGAGCATCGGCTGATGGAGCGGTGCCTCGACTTCTTCCGCCGCTTCCCGAAGGTGCCGTGGCCGGACGAGATGGCGCTGAACGCCGTCTGCCACGGCCATGTGGCGGGATTGCCGGAGGGGTGGGGCGCCTTCCCGGACTACGCCTTCTCCCTGCCGCGCGCACGGAGCATCCACTACGTGTGCAGCGTCCTCAACGCGCCGAAGTTCAAGCGCTTCTGGGGCTACGACGACGCGACGGCCGTCTGGGTCAACTTCGTGCGGTCGGTGCTGGGCGTGCCGGTGCGCCAAGCGTGCGGCGTGCCGGGGTGGAAGTGGGCCTTGGGCCGCGCGTACAACCATCTCTTCCGCGCGGCGATCGCCACGTTGCGCGGCCTGCCCGGCCTGCGGCGGTGGCGGCGGCTGGACAACGTGGCGGCGCTCTTCGCGCGGGGCGAGAACCGCCGGGCGCTCTCGGCGGGCTTTTGGGGGGCGCGCTGATCAGGGCTCGCGGACGATGTCCGCGCCGAGGGCCCGCAGGTTGGCGTCGACGGCCTCGTAGCCGCGGTCGATGGATTCGGCGTTGTGGATGACGGTGCGGCCCTTGGCGCAGAGGGCCGCGATGATCAGGGCCATGCCCGCGCGGATGTCGGGGCTGGTGACGGTGCCGCCCTGGAGCGCGGTGGGGCCGGTGACGACGGCGCGGTGGGGGTCGCACTGCACGATCTTGGCGCCCATCCCGATGAGGTGGTCGACGAAGTAGAGGCGGCTCTCGAACATCTTCTCGAAGAAGAGCTCCGTGCCGCGCGTCTGCGTCGCCAGGACGATGAGCGGGCTGAGGAGGTCGGAGGGGATCATGGGCCAGGGGCCGTCCTCGATCTTGGGGATGGCCGCGCCCAGGTCGTAGGCCGTGCGCAGACGTTGGCGGGGGGGCAGGCGCAGGACGTCCTCGCCCTCCCACACCCAGCGCACGCCGAGCTTGCGGAAGGCCGGCCGGAGCACGGCCATGTCGGCTTGCGACACGCCTTGCAGCGTGATGGAGCCGCGCGTGGCGGCCGCGGCGATGAGGTAGGACGCCGCCTCGATGGCGTCGCCGCCCACGCGGAACGTGCCGCCGGAGAGGCGCGTGACGCCCTCGATGGTCAGGCGGTTGGTGCCGATGCCCTCGATGCGCGCGCCCATTTGGTTGAGCATATGGCAGAGGTTCTGCACGTGGGGCTCGCAGGCCGTGTTGTAGAGCACGGTGCGTCCCTTGGCGAGGACGGCGGCCATCACCAGGTTCTCCGTGCCCATGACGGAGGCCTCGTCGAGCATGAAGTCGGCGGCGTGCAGGCCCTTGGGCGCGACCGCGGTGGCCGAGCCGGTGGCGGCGCGGAGGGTGACCTTGGCGCCGAGCGCGGCCAGGCCGTTGACGTGGGTGTCCAGTCGGCGCCGCCCGATGCTGTCGCCGCCGGGCGCCCCGCGCAGGCGGATGCGGCCCTTGCGCGCGAGCATCGGCCCGACGAAGAGGAACGACGTGCGGATGCGGGTGCAGATGCCCGCCGGCAGCACGGGGTCGGCGCGCAGCCGCCGCGGGTCGACGGTGAGGGTGTGTTCCGCGAGGGAGCCGGAGACCTTGGCGCCGAGCGCGGCCAGGCCGTCGGCCATCACGCGGACGTCGGCGATGTCGGGCAGGTTGGTGAGGGTGACGGGTTCGTCGGCCAGGAGGGTGGCGGCGAGCATGGGCAGGGCGGCGTTCTTGTTCCCCGGCACCACGTGGTGCCCGGAGAGGGGTTTGCCGCCGCGGATGATGAGCTTGGACATGGCGGGTTCAGGGGGTGCGCAGGCGCACCTGCAGGGCCTTGAGCGCGGCCCAGTTCTCGCGCTTCAGCGGGTCGGCCAATGCTTTGCCGGCGAGGATCAGGCGCATGGGATGGTGAAGGGTGATGGTGGGGATGCGCCCCAGCAGGCTCCACTGCCCCACCTTGCCGGTGGCGGCCACGCCCGTGGGGTGGACCGCCCGCGCGGCGATGGGGCCGAGCAGGACGATGGCGCGCGGGTTGACGAGGGTGAGCTCGCGCCGCAGGTGCGCGGAGCACACGCGGAGCGCGGCCGCGCCGGGGCGCCCCGCCGCCGGGCACTTGAGGGCGGGGGTCACGTAGAGCGCGGCGCGGGCCAAGCCGATCGCCGCGAACATCTTCTCGAAGAGCGCCCCGGCCTCCCCCTCCAGCCGCGAGCCGATGGCGATGGGGTCGTCGCCCGGCGCCTGGGCGCCGTTCACGACGGCCACGATGGGGTTGTAGCACGGGCCCTGCCCCCCCAGGCGCGGCGTGTCGGCCGCGTGGTCGCACCCGCGGCAGGCCGCGATTTGGGCGCGCAGGGCGGCGAGGGTGGCGGCGCGGGCCTCGGGCGTGTCGGCGGGGGCGCCCTGCGGTGCGGGGCGCTCGGCCTGCGCCGGCGCGGGGACGCGCGGCAGGGCCTGGGCTGGGGTCGGCGCCGTGAAGGCGCGCCACACCTCGGGCTCCACGGGCAGGGTCTTCACGCCGCTTTCGCGCAGGTAGGTGAGCGCGGCGATGGTCTCGCCCAGCGCCTGCACGAAGGGATGGTTCTCGGCCTCAGAGCCCGGCATAGCTGTGCAGCCCCGGGAAGAGTTTGGACAGGTTGATCCACGTCACCGTCAGGACGATGGCCAGCAGCCCCAGCCCCAACAGCCCCAGCCGCCACGGGCGCGAGGCCGGCACGTGCCAGAGCGCGGCGTAGACCAGCCACGTGGCCAGCGACCACTGCTCCTTGGGGTCCCACTGCCAATAGGCGCCCCACGCCTCGTTGCCCCACACCGAACCCAGCGCGAGCGCCACCGAGATCAGGAAGAACCCCCACGCGAAGTTCCGCCGCGCCGCGACCGTGTGCCGCGCGCACTCCAGCGCGAAGGCCCGCGCCATCAACGCGTAGGCCAGCATGTAGCCCAGCACGTGCGGCACGAAAAGCGGGCTCTGCAGCGCGGGCATGAGCTGCCCCTCCTCGGCGGAGAAGACGAAGGCCAGCGGGAAGGCGACGACGAACCCGAGCAGGGCGTCCAGCCGCACCGTC
The DNA here is from genome assembly GCA_018713405.1 of Candidatus Spyradenecus faecavium. Taxonomy (GTDB): domain Bacteria; phylum Verrucomicrobiota; class Kiritimatiellia; order RFP12; family DVOR01; genus Spyradenecus; species Spyradenecus faecavium. The sequence goes on from DVOR01000150.1 coordinate 6,112, forward strand.
CACACCCGTTCGCGCCACGCCGTCAGCAGGGTCGCCCCCGCCAGGATAGGCGGCAGCCACAGAAAGGCCTCGAAGAGGTTCCGCATCGGCGGGTGCGCCACGGCGAACCACCGCACCGCGATCGCCGCCAGCCCCACCGGCAACACCGCACCCCACACCCAGCGCCCCACGCGCCGAGGCAACGCCACCCCCAGCGCGGCCAGCGCGACCTGCGCGTTGAGCAACCATCCCAGGCAATCGGTCTTCAGCGTCATCGCACGGTCTCCCGGATCGCCAGCCCCAGCGCCGCGAGCGCAAGCAGGCCATAGCCCGCGAAGACGACGGGCGCGCCCGGGTCGCTCCGCAGGGTCAGGAGCGTCACCCACCAGCTCTGGCCGTTGGGGTCGGTCGCCCGCGTGTAGGACATTTGGTAATAGGTGATGCCGTCACGGCGGAGAGGCCGGTTCACCGCCAACGTGCGGTCGCCCTCCGGGAAGGTCAGCGTCGTGCGGAACTGCTTGGGCATCCCGTCGGGGTAAGTCTCGATCTCGAAGGCCTTCAGCGTCACCGTGTCGCCGTTCACCACGCGCTGACGCATCCCCCGCGGGGCCAACGGTGCGTCCACCAGCTCCACCTGCCATGTCTGCGCCAGGCAGGCCGTGACCAACCCGCCCACGGCCACCGCCGCCGCGCCCGCATGGAAGAGCGCGCTCAGCCACCGCCGCCCCAGGAGCGCCGCCACCGCGGCCGCCGCG
>DVOR01000151.1 GCA_018713405.1 Candidatus Spyradenecus faecavium
CGGGCACGCGCCGCGCGTCGCCGAAGAGGGTGGCGTCGCCGCCGCGCCAGCCGTAGATGGATTGCTTCACGTCGCCCACGTAGAAGAAGGTGGAGTCGTCGCCCTCGGCGAGCTCGTGCGCCAGGCTCGACAGCACCTCCCACTGGGTGACGCTGGTGTCCTGGAACTCGTCGATCATCAGGTGGCGCACCGCCGTGTCCATGCGGTAGGCCACGTACATCGCCGCCTCGTCGGCCACGGAGAGCCTGCCGCCCAGGCGCGACGCCAGGGTCTGCGTGAGCGCGCCGAAGGTGAGCCGCCCCGTCTCCTCGGCCAGGTCGTCGGCCGCGCGGTTGAGGGCGAGGAGGGCGCGATGGAGCTCGGCGGTGTGGGCGGCGGTCTGCCGCAGGTCGCGCGCCAGAAGGTCGGCCCACAGGGCCTTGGCCGCGGCCTGCCCGCGCTCCCCCAGCTCGAGGAACTTGTTTCGATATTTGTAGGCGCCCAGTTCGGCGAAGGCGAGCAGCTTCTCGAAGTCCTTCCGGTCGGGTTGCACGCGGCCCTTCCAGTCCCGCACGCTCTCGATCTCGGGATGGTAGAGCGCCACGGCATTGAGGTAGGACTCCGCGTGCTTGTCCGACACGCCGGCCACGGGCACGTCGCGCAGGGTCTGCACCAGGGCCTCGCGGTCCTTGCAGAGCTGGGGCAGGTCGCCCAGGCGCGAGAGGTCGCCCCACCCCTCCGGCCGGGCGCGCGCCAGCTCGCCGAAGTCGTCCAGGAAGTCCCGCAGCCGCTTGGAGAGCGGCTCCGCGGAGGCGCCGGCGTCGTCCTGCACGTCGAAGAGGTCGAGCAGTTCCCGCGCGGAGGCCGCGGTGGTGTCGCGCAACGTGCGGCGCACGGTCTCGCGGAGCATCGCCTGCGCCTCGGGGCCGCTACCCTCCTCATAGAGCGCGAAGTCCGGCGACAGCCCCAGCTCGTAGGCGAAGAGGCGCGCCACGCGCGAGGAGAAGGCGTCGATGGTCGAGATCTGGAGCCGCGGCAGGGCGTCGAGGATCGCCGCGAGGGCCTGGTCGCAGGTCAGCCACCCGGGCTCGGGCTCCACCTCATGGTTGAGCAGGCGCTCCACCACGGCGGCGAAGATCTCCCGCGTGGCGGCGCGCGTGAAGGTCAGGGCGCAGATCGCCTCGGGCGGGGCCCCGGCCATGACGAGCCTGCAGAACCGCCGCGAGAGCGCGAAGGTCTTGCCGCTCCCCGCCGAGGCGCTGAGGTACTGCGAGCCCAGGTCGTCCACGGCTCACTTCCGCTTGGGGCGGCGCGACTTCGGCGTCAGGCTGCCGCCGCCGCGGGGCCCCTTGGGCGCGGGCTTGCGCCCGCCGGCGCGGCGGGTGGGCTTGGGCGCGGCGGCCTCGGCCTCCTCGGGCGTCTTGGGGTCGCCGGGGCGCGTGCGCGAGCGGAACTGCAGGATGAGCGCCGCGCCCTCGAGGTCGAAGGACTCCCGCAGCGTCCGCACCAAGAAGTCCTGGAAGGGCTTCGTCGCCAGCCGCGCGTCGTTCACGAAGAGGCGCAGAATCATGGGGTTGCTCCCCGTCTGCGCGGCGTAGAAGAAGCGGAGCTTGCGCCCCTCGCGGCCCGGGGTCTGCACCCGCTCCAACGCGTTGGTCAGCGTGCGGTTCAGCACGCCCGTGGGCAGGGTGCGGCGCTGGTTGCCGGCCACCCGGTCGATGGCGTCGATGGAGGCGCGCACGTTGTAGCCCTCCTGCGCGCTCATGAAGACCACCGGCACGTGGCGCAGGTAGGGCATCATCTCGCGCAGGTGGGCGATGGCCCCCGTCTCGGTGGCGCCCTTGGCGCGCGCGAGGTCCCACTTGTTCACGAGGATGACGCAGGCGCGCCCCTCGCGCTGGATGAGGTTGGAGATGAACTTGTCCTGCGTGGTCGGCCCGATCTCCGCGTCCATCACCAGCACCGCCACGTCGCACTCGCGCACGGCCTCCTCGCTCCGGAAGAGGGAGAAACGCTCCACCGAGGTGTCGATCTTGTGCACGTGGCGCATGCCCGCGGTGTCCACCAGCGTGTAGTAGCGGGCCGTCGGCCCCGAGCCGATGGTGAAGGGCACGTCCACGCAGTCGCGCGTCGTCCCGGCCACGTTGCTGACGATGACGCGGTCGCTGCGCAGCAGGCGGTTGATGTAGCTGCTCTTGCCCGCGTTCGGGCGGCCCACGATGGCCACGCGCAGGGGCTTGGCCTCGGCCTCGCGCTCGGCCTCGGTCTCCGGCGGCAGGTGCGCCAACGCCTCGCCCATCAACGCCTCCACCCCGCGCCCGTGCGCCGCCGAGATGGGAAAGACGGGAAAGGCCAGCTTCGCGAACTCATGCGCGCCGGCCTCATGGCGCGGCAGGTCGCACTTGTTCGCCGCCACCACGCAGGGGCGCCCGGCCTTGCGCACGATGCGCGCCACCTCCTCGTCGGCCGGCTGCAACCCGGCCTGCGCGTCCACCACCAGGATCACGCACGCCGCGTCGGCCAACGCCACGGACGCCTGGTCGCGCACCGCCATCTCGATCGCGTCGCCCTCCTTCACCCCGTCGAAGAGACGGATGCCGCCGGTGTCGATCAGACGGAACCGCCGGTCGCCCCACGCCACCTCGCGCACGATGCGGTCGCGCGTCACCCCGCTCTGGTCATGCACGATGGCGATGCGCCTGTGCGCGATACGGTTGAAGAGCGCGGACTTGCCCACGTTGGGCCGCCCCACGATCGCCACCGTCCTGTTCAACTCTGCTTGCGCTTCCATGCCCTCCATTTTACCAAATCCCCCCACCCCCCGCAGGGGCGGCTCCGCCGCCCCGGAGAACGGAGCGTGCAGGCGCGAAGCGCCAAACCTTCCACGGCCACAGAGAACGGAACGCCCCTGCGGGGCGACGGGCGAAACCCTGTCCAAACTTCCAAGCCTCCAAGCTTCCAAACTTCCAATCTTCCAACCTTCCCGTAAGTCGAGAAGGGGCGGGTGGACGGCGGGGACCG
>DVOR01000152.1 GCA_018713405.1 Candidatus Spyradenecus faecavium
TCCTCGGCCTCCTCGACGATCTCCGCGCCCGTGGCATGGCTATTATCCTCTTGGCACACGCCAAAATCGAGCGCTTCGAAGACCCCGAGAACCCCGCCTACGACCGCTATTTGCCGCGTCTGCACAAGACCGCCTCCGCCCTCATCACCGAGTGGGCCGACGCCGTCCTCTTCGCCCAACGCCGCCTCCGCGTTTCCAAGGAAGGCCAACGCACCGTCGCCGCCCCCATCGGCCCCGATGGCGGCGAACGCCTCCTGCGCACCGTCGGCGGCCCCGGCTGCGTCGCCAAAAACCGCTACGCCCTTCCCTCCGAGCTCCCCCTCAACTTTGAGGCGCTCCTCCCCCACCTCACCCCCAACGCCTAACCCGAAAGGAGCCTTATCATGGCCATCTTCTCTTTTGACGCCACCACCGTTGAAGCCCCAAACTTCGAAGCCCTCCCCGTCGGCCTCTATGAAGTCGTCATCACCGACAGCAAGCTGCAGGAGACCAAGTCTGGCAACGGCACCATGCTCGTCCTCGACCTCGAGGTCATCTCCGGCGACTACCAAGGCCGCAAACTTTGGGATCGCCTCAACCTCGTGAACCCCAGTAGCACTGCCGTCGAAATCGCCCGCCAGACCCTCGCCTCCATCTGCCGCGCCGTAGGCGTTCAGCAGCTCACCGACACCGCCGTGCTCCACGACAAACCCCTCATGGCCTCCGTCGCCCTCCGCCGCCTCCCCGACGGCACCACCCAAAACGACATCAAGCGGTATCAGCCGCGCCCCGATGCCGCCGTGGCGGTCGCCACCCCTCAGCCCGTCCCCGTCGCCCCCGCCGCAAGGAAGGTGCCGTGGGCGAAGTAAAGCCCTTGCGTCTCCCTTGGCCCCCGAGCGTGAACCACTGCTACGGCCACACCCGTCATGGGGTTCACCTCTCCGCCAAGGGGAGACGCTTTCGCGAGCGCGTGGTGGCGCTCCTTGGGCGGCGCGAGCCGCTCGAGGGCCCCCTGCGCATGACCGTGCGACTCCATCCGCCAGACCGTCGGAGGCGCGACCTCGACAACTCCCTCAAGGCGCTCCAAGACGCTCTCCAACACGGCCACTTCTATCATGACGATTGCCAAATCCACGAACTTCACGTCTTCAAGTCCGTCCCCCATCCGCCCCTCGGCGAAGCCCTCATCCAAGTGGAACCCTTATGACCAACGCCCTCTCCCTCCTTCCGTCCGAAGACCGCCGCGACCTCGTGCGCTCCTACATTGAGCAGCTCAACGACCGCACGCTTTTGCTCATCTGCAAACTCTACTCCCTCGGCAAGACCGACCGCGACGTGTGCGACGCCCTGCACCTCACCCCTGATACCCTCGCCTCCCTCAAACAGACCATCGCCGAGGGCATCCTCGCCCACATGCAAGGACATTGACCATGGAACTGCGTCCCTACCAAAAAGCCGCCGTCCAAGCGGTGTTCGACTATCTCTGCGCACCGGATAAGGCGGGCAAGAACCCCTGTGTGGAAATCTGCACGGGCGGCGGCAAGACCCTCGTCTTCTCGCAGATTGTGAAGGAGACGGTGGAGAAGTGGGGCGGACGGGTGTTGGTGCTGACGCATGTCAAGGAGCTCATCGAGCAGGGCGCAGAGAAGTTGCGGCTCTTCTGCCCCAACCTCGCCATCGGCGTCTACTCGGCGGGTTTGGGCAGTCGCGACACACAGAACCAAGTGGTCATCGCCGGCATTCAGAGTGTCTATAAGCGGGCGGAGGAACTCGGGCGTTTCGACTTGGTGCTGATCGACGAGTGCCAGCTGTTGCCGCGCAGTGGCGAAGGGATGTACCGCACCCTGCTCGCCGCACTCAAGGCACAGTCGCCCCACCTGCGCGTAGTGGGTTTCACGGCCACACCCTACCGCACCGGGAGCGGCCCCCTTTGCACCCCCGACGGCATCCTCAACGACATCTGCTTCGCCACCTCCATCCGTTTGATGATACAGGATGGTTACCTCTCCAAAATCCGTAGTAAAGTCTCCAAACACGCCGTGGACACCGATGCCCTCAGCATTCGCGCCGGGGAGTTCGTGGCCACGGAAGTCGAGGCCAAGGTGAACGACGAGGTGGTGGTGGAGCGCGCCTGTCGCGAAATCGTGGCGCTGACGCGAGATCGCAAGGCTGTAATCCTCTTCTGTGCCTCGGTGGCGCACTGTCGCCGCGTGGCACGGCAAATCGAGGCGCTTTCGGGCGCCCCCTGCGGCATCGTCACGGCAGAGACACCCCCCGCCGAACGCGCCGACCTGTTGCGGAGGATACGGGGCGAGGAGGGCGAACCGGACTTGCTCGGCCACCGTCAACCACCCTTGAAGTTCTTGGCCAACGTCAACGTTTGTGCCGTCGGCTTCGACGCGCCCAACATCGACTGCGTGGCGCTCCTTCGCCCCACCGCCTCGCCCGGACTTTACGTGCAAATGGCGGGGCGCGGCCTGTGCTTGGCTCCCGGCAAGGAAGACTGTCTCATCCTCGACTACGGCGAAAACATCCTGCGCCACGGCCCCCTCGATGACGTTCACCCCGAGGCCAAACGACGCGGCAAACGCAAGGACATCAAGACGTGTCCC
>DVOR01000153.1 GCA_018713405.1 Candidatus Spyradenecus faecavium
ATTCTGCCCATCTCTTCCGCCTTGGCTCGCCCGCCATGCCAGACGATGCCCTTGGAGCCGGAGACGCAGGCAATGTGCCGTTCGGGATGGCGTTCTGCGAGGGCTTTGGCAACGTATTCAACGGTATCGGCGAAGGCGGAGAAGATAAGAGTTTTCTCGTTGCCGGGATTGAGCGGATGATCCACCTTTTCCTGCAACACGTGCTCCAGTTCCGCCAACTTGGCGTCACGTGCGGGCCCAACAGACTCGACATCATCCAGAATGCCTTTAAGGACACCTAGGTCTTGCTTCAGGTAACGTTTGAGGGCGGCGACATCGAAGTATTGCTTGGCTGGAAGGACAACCTCTCGCGACAATCCCTCGGCCAGAGCCTCATCATCCTCATCAAGGGTATCCGGATCAATGCCGAGCGCGGCGGCCTTGGCCTGGCGTTTGGCCTCGGCCTCGCCGAGCAAGGCCTTGGCGGTGACCCATGGCAGGCGAACCGTTCCCTTGGCAAGTGCCTCAAGTTGAGCTTGAGTACGGGCCAGAACGGCGTCACGGACCGTCCGGCGGAAGGAGTCTACGGAGCTCTCCAGACGCTTGAGCGCGTTGATACGCATCAAGGCGGTGAGAGACTTCTGGCGGTTCTTGTCGAGGAGTTGCTTACCCTCCTCCTCCTCGTGCCACCGGATGCCGGCGCGCAGGCAGTGGGTCGGGTTGTAGGCCACCAAGGTGAGGTCGTTGAGACGGTCGCTAAGGGTGGTGACGTCGACCCGCGCGGATTGGGTGTCGATTTCAGGATAACAGGAGAGGGACTTACACTTCGGGAAGACGCCGATTTCGGTCTCCGCGTCGGCGTAGAACTTCGAGATGCCGCTCTGGCTGCGGGCGATGGTGTAGCGCTCCAGCAGGCGGAAGTAGGTCGGCGGCAGGACGTTGGCCAGCGTGGCGGCGGAGAGTTGCTCGGGGTCGTCCGCGTGCGTCCGGGACCACTGCGTGGAGAGGCGCTGGGCGGCGCTGACGACGGCGACGACCTCGCGCAGGAAGGGGCCGCTCGGCGGCTCGTCCCCGCGGTAGACCAGCCCCAGCTGGTGGGTGAGGTCGGAGAGTCGGTTGCTGACGGGCGTGGCCGAGAGCAGGAGAAGCTTGGTTTTGGGGTGCGCCTTCAGGTAGTCGAGGAGGAAGCGGTAGCGTTTGCCGCCGCGATTGCGGAAGTTGTGGCTCTCGTCGATGACGATGAGGCCGAAGTCCTTCCTGAAGAAGTCCTCGCGCGACACCCGCATCCCGCGGCCGGGGTCGACCCACGGCAGCGAGAGGTCGGTGTGGTTGAGCAGGGCGTAGAAGAAATCCGAGCGCCCGGTCAGCGTCGGGAGCGGGTTGTCTTCGTCGTCCTGCAGGAAGCGAAGCCAGTTCGTGCGGAGCTTCTTGGGGCAGAGGACGAGGACGCGCCGGTTCATGCGCTCGTAGGCCTTGATGACGGCGAGGGCGGTGTAGGTCTTGCCGAGGCCGACGCTGTCGGCGAGGATGCAACCGCCGTCTTTCTTGAGCTTGCGGAGCGCGGCGATGGCGCCGTGGCGCTGGAAGGCGTAGAGGGCCTTCCAGATGGGGGTCTCCTCCAGGCGGCGGTCGTCGGCGAAGGCGCCGCGCCACTCGGGCAGGCGGTCGTGGAAGAGGTGCCAGAGGGAGAGGAAGTAGATGAAGCGGGGGGCGTTGGGCGCGTAGAGGGCGGCGAGGGCCGCGCGGAGCGGGGCCTTGACGTCCGTGCCCTGCGCCCAGAGGCGCTCGTAGACAGCGGCCAGGGCGGCGCGGGAGGCTTCGTCAGGAGCAAAGAGCCCGGCTTGGGGCATTGCATACGCAGGATCAAGACACTCGCGCGTAAGCTCGGCGTTCCCCACCAAAAGCACCCCGCCAACAACGGCTAGCCACGGAAGTGCGGTGTCACACGCAACAGTGCGAATCTCAATGGTATCCGAGGCCAACCACCGGTGCAAACGCCGTGCGTCCACGCCCTGCGTCAGTTGATTGTCGAGGATAAGCTCGGCGGGGGTGGTGGCAAGCAGTCGGTAGCGCGGGGCCTCGGCGGCGTCGCGCAACACGGGGCCGACAGGCAGGAGGATGCGCAGGCGGGCGGGGCTTTGGAAACGGTCTCGCAGGATCGCCAGGCCGCCGAGGGTGAGGCGGGGGACGAGGAAGGCGGCCTCGAGGAGAAGGGTCTCGGCGGAGGCGGCGCTCAGCCACGCGGCGAAGGTGCGCGGCGAAGCCCCGTCAATCCAGGAATACTTACCCCCCCCCCGTAATCATGTTCTGCCGTTGCGCTTCATTCATGAAAGGTCGACGCTCGTTTCGTCCCAAGACACAGTTCCAATCACTCCGCCCTCGGGATTCCCCTTGGGCGCACGTTCGAGTGTAGTATACCCCTTTTCGTGTCCCACCGTCAACTCCCAATAGGCGAAACCCTAAGGGGCTGGTGGAAGCTTGGAAGTTTGGAGGCTTGGCCGCGCCCCTCTTTTCCGCGAAGACGCAAAGGGTGCGGGCGATCCGGCGGGGACGATCCCCGCCGTCCACCCGCCCCTTCACGATACCTGCACGACGCAAGGGAACCGCGGAGGTTTGGTTGGCGTAGGGCGGAACCCTAAGGGGTCGAGGGCGAAACCCTAAGGGTTTTGGGATGAAACCCTAAGGGTTTCGAGGCAAACCCTTAAGGGTTTCGGAAATGAACAATGACTTATTTGGGAGGGGCGGCTTGTGGCCGCCCCGGAGAACAGAGAACAGAGAACGGAACGCCCCTGCGGGGCGACGGGCGGGGCGGAGTTCCGCGAAGACGCAAAGGGCCGCAAGGGACTGGGCACTTCGCCGTTCGGCCCTTCGGGCCTCTCTAACGTGCCCATCCCTTGCGTTTCGGCGGTTGTCGGGGGAGGGCGTGGGGGCGCAAAATGGCCCCGGGGTTGGGCCCGGGGCCTGTGGTTGAGGTAGGAAGAGTGGTCAGCGGAGGGGGATGCGGAGGGTGAAGACGGTGCCTTGGCCGAGGGTGGAGCGGACGTCGACGGCGCCGTGGTGGAGGAGGGCGACGTGTTTGACGATGGCGAGGCCGAGGCCGGTGCCGCCGTTTTCGCGGGAGCGGTCTTGGTGGACGCGGTAGAAGCGTTCGAAGAGGCGGGAGAGGTGTTCGGTGGCGATGCCGCAGCCGCGGTCGGCGACGGTGAGGATGGCGTTGCCGTCTTCGGCTTTGAGGCCGAGGGTGACGGTGGGGGAGCCGGAGTGGCGGAGGGCGTTGGAGAGGAGGTTGACGAGGGATTGCTCGAGGAGGTGGGCGTCGCCGCGGACGGTGAGGGGGGGGAGGGGGTCGGGGTCGGTGAGGAGCTTGACGCCGGCGCGGTCGGCGTCGTCTTGGACGAGGGCGAGGGCGTCGGTGGCGAGGGAGTCGAGGCGGATCTCGGTGAAGTCGTGGGCGGCGGCGGTCTGGCGGCGCTCGATGGCGGCGAGGGAGAGGATGTCTTGGACGAGGTCGTTGAGGCGGCGGGCCTGTCGGGTGAGGATGTCGTGGCAGTGTTTGCGGCCGGCGTCGTCGAGGGGGACTTCGGTGAGGGTCTCGACGGTGGAGAGGATGGCGGCGAGGGGGGTCTTGATCTCGTGGGAGACGTTGGCGACGAAGTCGGAGCGGAAGGATTCGAGGCGGCGGAGGTCGGTGAGGTCGGTGAGGAGGAGGAGGATGCAGAGCTTGCCTTCGCGCTCCATGCGGACGGCGTGGGCGAGGAGTGCGCGGGGGGTGCCGCCGTCGTCGAAGGGGATTTCGCGGCCGTGGAGGGTGGGTTCGGCGAAGGCGCCGCGGACGTAGGCGATGAGCTCGGGGCAGGCGGTGCGCTCGATGCGGAAGCCGGGGGTGGCGACGGCTTCGCCGAAGAGGTCGGCGGCGGCGCGGTTGGAGCGGAGGATGTCGCCGTTGGGGGCGACGAGGAGGAGGGGCTCGCGGAGGGTGTTGAAGAGGGTGTCGAAGTCGTCGCGTTCGCGGCGGAGCTCGTCGATGCGGTTGCGGAGCTGGCGGCCCATGACGGCGATGGCTTTGGCGAGCTCGCGGAGGGGGCCGTTGCGGGGGACGTCGATGGGGGTGTCGAGGCGGCCGCGTGCGATGGCGACGGCGGAGGCTTGGAGGGCGTTGAAGTGGGGGCGGACGCGGAGGAAGAGGTAGAGGAAGAGGGCGAGGGCGAGGATGAGGCCGGCGCAGAGGGCGAGGATGATGGCGAGGCGGACTTGGCCGATGGCGGCGTCGAGGGCGGCGGTGGGGAGGGAGGCGCGGAGGACCCAGCCGTCGTGGAGGGGCATGGCGTAGTAGAGGAGCCAGGCGTTCATGGTGGTGGAGTAGCGGGTCTCGAAGTCGCCGTCGGCGTCGATGGCCTGGACCTCGGGGCGGTCGGCGTGGTTGGCGAGGTTGGCGAGGGGGGCGTCGGACTCGGCGACGACGTCTCCGCCGGGGGCGATGAGGGTGAAGCGGAGGGGCTTGCCGGTGAAGAAGGCGAAGTGGGAACGGATGGAGGCGAGGTTGCCGGCGCGGAGGTCGTCGTCGATGACTTGGGCGACGAAGTGGGCGTCTTGGCGGAGGGTTTCCTGGGCGTCCTGGATGTAGGCGTGCTCGAAGGCCCGGAATTGGTGGAAGAGGAGGCCGACGGCGAGTGCGACGAGGATGAGGACGCTGAGGGGGAAGGCGAGGAAGATGAGGTCGCGATGCTTCATCATGGCAGGAACGAGGGTTGGGAGTTTGGATATTTGGGGACTTGGCCGACAGGGAACTCAGC
>DVOR01000024.1 GCA_018713405.1 Candidatus Spyradenecus faecavium
ATCCTCTCCTCCCTCATGGCCCTCTACTTCATCCCCGCCGCCTACCTCATCCTCACCCGCCGCGACTGACCCCGGATGCCTTCGAACCCCTATGAAAAAGCCCGAGAAACCCGACCTTACTCGCTCCTCCGCCGCTGAGTACCTCACCTTCGTCGCCGCCGCCGGCGACAAAGAGGAGTCCTTCGACCTCCGCTATGAGGATGAGACACTCTGGATGACCCAGCGCCTCATGGCCGCGCTCTATACGATTGGACTCCCAACACTCAATCACCACATCAAGCGAATCTATGCCGACGGCGAACTGTTAGAGTCGGCAACTATTCGATATTTTCGAATCGTTCAACAGGAGGGTACTCGCCGTGTCACCCGTCAGGTGGCACACTACAGCCTGCCGATGATCATCGCCGTCGGCTTCAAGGTCAACAGTCCCCGCGCCGTCCAGTTCCGAAAATGGGCCAACGCCATCATCCGTGACTTCACCGTCAAGGGCTGGGCCATGGACGAAGAGCGCCTCAAGAACGGCGGATCGCGCCTCACCGAGCGCTATTTCGACGAACTCCTCCAAAAGATTCGCGAAATCCGCCTCTCCGAACGCCGCTTCTATCAGAAGATCACCGACATCTACGCCACGGCCCTTGACTACGACCCCACCGCCGAGACCACGCGTACCTTCTTTGCCACCGTCCAAAACAAACTTCACTACGCCGTCACCGGCAAGACCGCGGCCGAGCTCATCTACGCCCGAGCCGACGCCTCCAAACCGCACATGGGCCTCACCAACTGGAAGGATTCCCCAGATGGCAAAGTCCTACCCACCGACATCCGCACAGCGAAGAACTTCCTCTCCGAAGACGAGCTCGCCCAGCTCGCCCGCATCGTCTCCGCCTACCTGGACTACGCCGAAGACCAGGCCAAACGTCATAGCCCCATGACGATGGAGGATTGGGCCAAGCGGCTGGACTCCTTCCTTACCCTTTGGGGGCGCGATATCTTGCAGGGCAAAGGCTCCATCTCCATGGAAGCTGCCCGACTCCATGCCGAGACCGAGTTCGAGAAGTTCCGCCGCATCCAGGACCAGGCCTACCGCTCCGACTTTGACCGCTTCGTCGAGGAGACCGAAGGCAAGCCTCTCCCACCCCTTCCTCCCGCACCATCCAAATGAAGCCAACGCCCCTTTCGCCCGGTTTCCCTTTGCCCCTTTTCCCAAATAAGTCCACATCTTTGTGCGAAACCCTTAAGGGTCTGGGGCGAAACCCTTAGGGTCTTGGGTCGAACCCCTTAGGGTTTCGCCTCGGACCCTTTAGGGTCTCGGGCGGGGTGGGGTGGGGGGACGGGCTTCCTAACCAAGAACTAACGCCCCAAGACGGGGGCGATGCGGTATCATAGGAGGACTTATGGAACAGGACGCGACAGAGAAGCTGGCACTCATCGACGTGGGCTCGAACACCATCCGCACCGTGGTCTACGGGCGGCGCGGCAACCGCGCGCGCAAACTCTACAGCGAGCGCGACTACACGGGCCTGATCGCCTACGTCTCCAACGGCCGCCTGACCGAGGAGGGCGTGGCCAAGCTCTGCGCCACCATGGCCCACATGAAGCGTTTTTGCGCGCTGTGCCGGTGCGAGAGCGTGACGGCCTTCTCCACCGCCTCGCTGCGCGGCGTGACCAACCGCGCCGAGACCGTCGAGGCCGTCCGCAAGCTCACGGGCATCGACATCGTGCCGCTCTCGGCCGAGGAGGAGATGGCGTGCGACTGCGCCGCGCTGAAGCGCACGGGCCTGAAGGAGGGGTTCGCTTTCGACCTCGGGGGCGGCAGCTGCCAGGTCTTCCGTTTCGGCGAGGAGGGGCTGGGCGAGGGCGCCTCGCTTCCCTTCGGCTGCCTGACGCTGGGGGAGCACTTCGTGCGCCGCGGCCTCTTCCCCGACCGCGAGGAGGCCCGCGCCATGCGCCGCTATGTCCGCGGCACGCTGGATGAGTACCTCCCCGGCTTCGTGGGCGTCAAGCCGCCGGTGATCCACGCGATGGGCGGCACCGCCCGCGCCGTGGCCAAGATCCTGCGCGCCACCGGCCAGGCCGAGCAGGACGGCGAGTGCCTCTGCGTGCCCCGCGAGGCGCTGCGCGACCTCCTGCGCGACGCCCGCAAGAACGAGGGCAAGATGGTCGCCCTCCTTCGGCGCGTCATCCCCGGGCGCATGTCCACCCTGCTCCCGGGCATCCTGGCCATGGAGACCATCGCCCGCCACCTGGAGTGCGAAACCATTGAAGTGACGCCCACCGGCGTCCGGGAGGGATTCCTATGGACGAAACTGTTGCCTACGGCTGCACCGTCAACCGCGAACTGAGCTGGCTCGCCTTCAACCGCCGCGTCCTTGAGGAGGCCGACCTCGAGAGTCGTCCGCCGCTCGACCGCCTCACCTTCCTGGGCATCTTCATCTCCAACCTCGACGAGTTCTACCGTGTCCGCGTCGGCTCGTTGCTCGACCAGATGGCCCTGGAGCCGCCGCCGGTCGACGACAAGACCGGGTGGACCCCCGCCCAGCAGCTCGCCGCCGTCCTGCGCGAGGCCGATTCCCTCGTGGATTTGGCCGGCGCCGTCGTCTCGCGCGTCCGCGCCGACCTGGCCCGCGCCGGCGTCTCCTTCGAGCGGCCTGAACAGCTCGACGGCCCCCGCGCCGCCGTCATGGCCCGCTTCTACAAGGACGAGCTCAAGCCCCTGCTCTCGCCCCTGACCATCGACGCGCACCACCCCTTCCCCTTCATCCGCGACCGCGAGGAGGCCGTCGTCTGCCGCCTGGGCAAGCGCACGCTCGGTGTCATCCTCCTCGGCCGGCTGCCCCGCCTGCGCGTCTTCAACGACGAGGCCGGCGCCTGGGCCCTGCACACCTCCGCCGTCGTCCGTTTCTTCGCGCCCAAGCTCTACGGCCGCCAGGAGCCCAACGAGTGCGTCGTCTGCCGCGTCACCCGCAACGCCGACCTCACCGTCGAGGAGAGCGAGGGCGAGACCGACTTCCGCGGCGCGATGCGTGACTTCGTCCGCCGCCGCAAAAAGCTCGCCCCCGTGTGCCTCCAGTTCGCCCAGCAGCCCTCCAAGGAGCTCGAGGCCCTCCTGCGCGACCGCCTCGCCCTGCCCGACGCCGTCCAGTCCCGCGCGCAGGACCTGCCGCTCGACCCGGCCTTCGCCTTCACCCTCGCCAAGGCCCTCCCGCCCGAGCTGGCCAAGAGCCTCTCCGCCCCCACCCGCAAGCCCGCCGCCGTCGCCTGGGCGCAGGGCGACATCGCCGCACGCGTGGCCGAACACGGCCGCCTGCTCCACTTCCCCTTCGAGAGCATCAACCCCTTCGTCAAGCTCCTCGAGCAGGCCGCCGACGACCCCAAGGTCTCCGCCATCCGCATCACCCTCTACCGCCTCTCCTCCAACAGCCGCATCGCCCAGGCCCTCGCCCGCGCCGCCGAGAACGGCAAGGACGTCCTCTGCGTCCTCGAGCTCCGCGCCCGCTTCGACGAGGAGAACAACATCAACTACTCCGAGATGCTCCAGGACGCCGGCTGCACCGTCATCTACGGCCTCCCCGGCTACAAGGTACATGCCAAGGTCTGCCTGATCCTCTACAACGACGGCGGCGACGAGCCCCGCACCCTCACCCAGATCGGCACCGGCAACTACAACGAAAAGACCGCCGCCCTCTACACCGACCTCTCCTACCTCACCACCGACCCCACCATCGGCCGCGACGCCATCCGCCTCTTCCGCGCCCTCTGCCTGGGCGACCCCGAGGTCGAGAGCGACGCCCTCTGGGTCGCCCCCAAATCCTTCCTGCCCCGCCTGCTTGCCCAGCTCGACCAAGAGATCGCCGAGGCCCGCGCCGGCCGCCCCGCCTACGCCTTCCTCAAGGTCAACTCCCTCAACAACATGCCCCTCATCCGCAAGCTGATCGAGGCCTCCCAGGCCGGCGTCACCGTCGACCTCCACGTCCGCGGCATCTGCTGCATCCGCCCCGGCATCCCCGGCAAGACCGACCGCCTGACCATCCGCTCCATCGTCGGCGACAGCCTCGAGCACACCCGCCTGCTCTGCTTCGGCGCCCCCGGCCGCGAACGCCTCTTCATCGGCTCCGGCGACTTCCTCAACCGCAACCTCAACCGCCGCGTCGAGGTCTACACCCCCATCCTCGACCCCGACTGCCGCAAAGACCTCCTCAAGGTCATCGCTGTCTCTTATACACATCT
>DVOR01000154.1 GCA_018713405.1 Candidatus Spyradenecus faecavium
CAAGGCCGGCCGTGGCGGGCGATGAACTCCAGCAAGCGCGGGCTCGTGGCGCGCTCCCCGTTGACGTAGAGGTAGGGATCCCCGGGTCTGAGCGCGACGGTGTCGCCGGGGCGGCCGCAGAGGCGCTTGATGTAGTGCTGGTTGTCGGGGAGCCCCTCGAGCCCACGGGTGGAGAAGACGATGGTCTCGCCGAGGCGCGGGTGGCGGAAGTTCCAAATCCAGCGGTTGACGAAGAGGAAGTCGCCGCTCTTCACGTAGCCGCGCCAGAGCGTCTGCCCGGCGGCGACGGGCGTGCCCGGGGGCAGGCCGCCCTGCCCCGGGGCGGTGGTGACGAGCGTGCGGGCGACGTCGTCGGGGAGTTCGTAGCGGTCGCGCCCGCTGACGATGAGCGCGGAGTAGCCGGGGCTGGTGTTGGCGAGGTATTGGGTGACGACGCCGGAGGCGCGGACGCGGGTCTCGACGTAGCGGTCGCCCGTCACGCACCACTTGAGGAAGCGCAGCGGCCCCTTGTCCCAGGCGGTCGGGCCCTCGGCGGCCTCGGCATGGATGCCATAGAGCGTGGGCTGCATGGAGCCGGTGGGGATGCGGAAGGGCTCGTAGTAGTAGGCGCGGAAGCAGAAGGCCACGGCCAGCGCGGAGACGATGACGTCGAACCACTCCGCCGCGATCGGCCAGCGCTGGGCCGGCAGGGCGTCGCGCATCTCGGCGCGGAGCGTCTCGACGACGCCGTCCAGGTCGTCGGTCTCGCGGTTGGCGATGGCGTCGCGCACGTCGCCGAAACGCTCCAAGAGGGCGAGGCGCGTGTCGGCGGGGAGGATGTCCTCGTAGAGGCGGAACTCCCCGCGCATGGCCTTCATCGCCTTGCGCGCGCGGCGGAGGGTCAGGAAATCACGGATCGAGAGCATGGCCAAGGGCCTCCAACAGTGGTGCTGTCGCGTCGCGCACGGCGGTCTCGCCGGCGGCGACAAGGGCGCGCCCGCCGACGAAGTCAAGCGTCTGGACGTCGCCCGTGGCGGGGGTGAGAAGGAAATCGGCAGGGGTCTGCGCCAGCGTCAGGCGGCTCAGGCCGTGCTCGACGAGGCGCGCGGTCTGCACCAGCGTCGCGGCCAGGGAGGGCGTCCGCCCGATGGGCGATTCCGAGGGGTCGCCGGTGATGTCGACGGCGATGACGAAGTCGGCCCCGAGGGCCCGCGCGGCGGCCACCGGCACGGGGTCGCTGAAGCCGCCGTCGATGAGGGCCCCCTCGCCGTGCGGCACGGGGTCGAAGAGGCCGGGGATGGAGATGGAGGCGCGCACGGCCTGCGCCACGTTGCCCTCGCGCAGGGTCACGGCCCGCCCGGTGCGCAGGTCCGTCGCCACCGCCGCGAAGGGGTGCGCCAAATCGGTGAAGTCGCACGGCCCCAACAGCTCGGGGCGCTCCAGCCAGCGCATCACGGCCTGCCCGGAGAAGAGTCCGTGGCGCGGCAGGTGGGCCTCGATGAAGAAGCTCGCCAAGCGCGCCCGCGTCAGCTTCTCGAGCTCCCGCTCGAGCGCCTCGAAGGCATCCGCCGCCACGAAGGCTCCGACCATCGCGCCGATGCTCGTGCCGGCCACGACGTCCGGCCACACGCCCAGATTGCGCAACGCCCGGAGCACGCCGACGTGCGCCCACCCGCGCGCGCCGCCGCTCCCCAGCGCCAGGCCGATTCTTGGGCGCCGACCCTGCGTCATCGATAGAGCTCCACGCGGATTTGGCCCTCAGGCGCGTCGTCGGGCGCCGTTCCCAGGAAGACGCGCGATTCGGGGATGCCCAACGTCTCGGCTACCATCGTCGTCAGCACCGCCCGGTGGGCCGAGCGCGCGGGATCGGCGAAGAAGTCCGAGCTCAGCTGCGCCCAGCCGGCCTGGCCCTTCCAGTGGCCCAACGCCGCCAAGTCGCGCCCGGTGGGGATGCCCGCCCACGTCACGTCCGTCACGCGGCGGACGTCCGGCTCCGCCTCCGCGGGGTCGCGGGTCAGGCCGAACAGGAGGAAGAAGCCGACCCAGAGGAGCGAGGCCAGGGCAAAGGCGGCCAGCACGCCCCACTTCCCGGCCCCCGCGAAGGCCTTCCACAGGCCGCCGCGCGAGGGCTTGCCCAGGTTGCGCAGGGCCACGCGCGAGGGTTTGTGCTCGGGGTGGAGCGCCTGGATCTCCTGCCACAGGCGGCGCGCCTCGGCCGGGTCGCCCTGCTCCACGCGGATACGCGCCAGCAAGTCCATCGCCTCGGGCGTCTTGGCCAGCTCGGTGTCCGACAGGATCAGCCCCTCGGCCTTGGCGTACTGCTTGGCACAGGCGAGGGTGTAGGCGCAGAGCAGCGCCGTCTTTGCGTTGTCACTCGCCATCGGCCGGCGCTCCTTCCTGCGGTTGGCGGAGGATCGGCTGCGGCACCAGGACGCCATGTCGCGTCAGGACGGACTCAATCTCGCGCAGGGCCGCCAGCGCCGCCTCGTTCTCCTGGTCGCAGAGCGCCTGGTAGACGCGGCCCATCGCCGTGCCCACCGCGGCCCAATCGGCCTTGTCCAGGGCCACCTGCGCGGCCGTGACGTCCGGCTGGCGCACGAACTCCAGCCCCAAATCCGCGAACTGCGCGGAGACGCGCACCAGCGCCTCCGTGTCGCACGCCGCGACCGAGACCTCCCGTCTCACGCCGCGGCCCTGACCCACGCTCTCTCTTTCCTTCATGGCTCCCTTATTATGCCACATTTCCCACCTGAGCGCATGAGGCCCCGCCAGGCTTCAACAGCGTCCGGGGGAAGGCGCCGGACCGAAACGCAGTCGCGCGGGGGTAGGGGCGTCGCGATTGCCCGGTTGAGGCGGGGCGTTCCATTTCTTGGAAGCCGACAGGTGCGCTGACAGGGGCCAAGGGCGAAGGGCGCGAAAAAGAGGGGACACGGGGGCGGGGATGTGTTACAATAGATTCGCTTTTCACCCCACAACAGGGAAGGACAGAACATGAACAAGAAGACATTGCGTGACGTGGACCTCGCCGGCAAGCGTGTGGTCATGCGCGTGGATTTCAACGTGCCCATGAAGGATGGCGTCATCAAGGACGACACCCGCATCCAGGGCGCCCTGGCCTCCATCAAGTACGTCCTCGACAACGGCGGCTCGCTGGTGCTGATGAGCCACCTGGGCCGTCCGAAGGGCAAGGGTTACGAGCCCGAGTTCTCGCTCAAGCCCGTCGCCGAGTATCTCTCCAAGTGCCTGGACAAGCCCGTGGCCTTCGCGCCCGACTGCCTCAAGGCCGCCGACCAGGCCGCCGCCCTCAAGCCCGGCGAAGTGCTGATGCTTGAGAACACCCGCTTCTACAAGGAAGAGACCGCCAAGGTCAAGAAGACCGACGACATGACCGACGAGCAGGTTAAGGCCGCCAAGGCTGAGCTCAAGGCCAAGTGCGAGGAGATGGCCAAGGTGCTCGCCTCTTACGGTGACATCTACTGCAACGACGCCTTCGGCGCCGCCCACCGCGCCCACGCCTCCACCGCCGTCATCGCCAAGTACGCTCCCGTCGCCGTCTCCGGCTTCCTGCTGGAGAAGGAGATCCAGTACCTCGGCTCCGCGGTCGAGAACCCGGTCCGCCCCTTCGTCGCCATCCTCGGCGGCGCCAAGGTCTCCGACAAGCTGGCCGTGGTGAAGAACCTCCTCACCAAGGTCGACACCCTCATCATCGGCGGCGGCATGGCTTACACCTTCCTCAAGGCCCAGGGCAAGAAGATTGGCAACTCCCTCTGCGAGGACGATCAGCTCGGCTACGCCAACGACATGCTCGCCCTGGCCAAGGAGCGCGGCGTGAAGTTCCTCCTGCCCGTGGACAACATCGCGGCTGACAAGTTCGACCCCGAGGCCAACACCCAGGTGGTCACCGAGGTGCCCGACGGCTGGATGGGCCTGGACATCGGCCCGGAGTCGGTCAAGCGCTTCGCCGAGGCCCTCCAGGGCGCCAAGACCGTCGTCTGGAACGGCCCCATGGGTTGCTTCGAGATGCCTGCCTTCTCCAAGGGCACCTTCGGCGTCTGCGAGGCCGTCGCCCAGGTCAAGGCCAACGGCGGCATCTCCATCATCGGCGGCGGCGACTCCGTCAGCGCCGTGAAGAAGTCCGGCCTGGCCGACAAGATGAGCCACATCTCCACCGGCGGCGGTGCCTCCCTCGAGTACCTCGAAGGCAAGGTCCTCCCCGGCGTCGCGGCGCTCACCGACAAGTAAGCACGCGTCTGCGGACAAGTGAAGGCGGCCCCCGCGGGGCCGCCTTTTTATTTGCCAAGGCTGGGGCTTTTTGGGTGTGATGAGGGTGGTTTGACGCTGAAAGGACACCCCATGAAACAACTCTTGACGATGGTTGCCCTCTTCGCCGCGGCGGTTGCCCTGGCCGAACTCCCCACCCAGGCGGACATTCGCCGTAACCTGCGCCGCGTGGCGGAATGGCAGGTGGTGCACCAGCCCCAATCCGGCCTTGGCCCAACCGCTTGGACCAACGGAGCCCTTTACCAAGGCATGCTCGAC
>DVOR01000155.1 GCA_018713405.1 Candidatus Spyradenecus faecavium
TCGTCGTGCGCAATGAGGGCTACGGCTTCGACCTCGACCTCCCCGCCGCCAAGCTCACCGCCACCCACCTCTTCGGCGCCGACTGCCACAGCCTCCTTGTCTCCACCGAGGCCATCGACGCCGCCATCGCCCAATGCGACCGCCTGGCCGCCGCAGGCACCCAAGTCATCCTCTCAACCCACCACCTCCCCGAAGGCCCCGAGGCTATCCCCGCCAAGCGCGCCTACCTCCTCCACGTCAAGGAACTTGCCGCCGCCTCGGCCGACGCCGCCACCTTCATCGCCGCGGTCAAGGCCGCCTACCCCACCCTGGCCGCCGAGGCCTATCTCTCCATGACCGCCCAAGCCCTCTTCAGGTGAGAAGGAAGTTTGGAAGTTTGGAGGCTTGGAAGTTTGGCTTCTCCGCTCACCCTTAGGCACGTCCTTTGGACGTGCCGAGGGTGCAGGGAGAACTTCTCCCTGCCGGGGCGTGGGGCAGCGCCCCACATCCAAACCAAAAGTATCCAAAATTATAAGCCTCCCCTCCTGCGTCCTGCGTGCGCCAGCACGCCCTTAATCTGCTCAAAATCTGCGAAATCTGCGGTTCCGTTTCGGCGTCAAGGGGCCAACCGTTTGATGGCGAGGGAGAGGAGGGCGAGGTCGGCAGGGTTGACGCCGGGGATGGAGCCCGCGCGGCGCAGGGAATCCGGGCGAATACGCTCCAGCTTCTCCCGCGCCTCGAAGCGGAGGCCACGCACGGCGGCGTAGTCGAAGCCAGGCGGGATGAGGAGGGCCTCGTCCTTGCGCAGACGCTCCGCCTGCTGACGCTCATGGGCGATGTAGCCCTCGTACTTCGCGCGCAGGGCCAGCTCCTTCGACCAATCCGGCGGGACACCCTCCCCTACCCCACCGTTCGCGGCGGCGGCCTCGGCGAAGGAGACCCCGTCGCGCGCGAGGAGCTTCCAACGGTTCAGGCCCTCGCCGTTCAGCCAGTCCGACCGCCACGCCGCCTCGGTCCGGGAGAGCCAGGCGGACTCCTCCTCCGAGAGGCGCAGGAGGTCCGCGCCCACCACGCCCAGCCGCTTGGCGTGGGCGTGCAGACGCAGGTGGGCGTCGCCGGGACGCAGCAGCAGACGACGCTCCGCGCGCGAGGTGAACATCCGGTAAGGCTCGTCCGTGCCCTTCGTGATCAGGTCGTCCACCATCACGCCGATGTACGCCTCGTCCCGGGAGAGGGTCAACGGGGCTTCACCGCGGGCGGCGAGGGCCGCGTTCGCGCCGGCCAGGAAGCCCTGCGCGGCGGCCTCCTCGTAGCCCGTCGTGCCGTTGATCTGCCCCGCCAGCCAGAGGTTCGGGAGGGACTTCACGGCGAGCGTGGGCCCCAGGGCGCGCGGGTCGACGCAGTCGTACTCGATGGCGTAGCCGGGCGCGGCGAGCTCCGCGCGGGCCAGGCCCGGCACCGAGCGCACCATGCGCAGCTGGACGTCCGCCGGGAGGGAGTTCGAGAGACCGTTCGGGTAGCACCACGGGCAGCCCGCGCCCTCAGGCTCCAGCACCACGTGGTGACCGCCGCGGTCGCCGAACTTCACGATCTTGTCCTCGATGCTCGGGCAATAGCGCACCCCCTCGCCGGAGATCTCGCCGCCGTAGAGGGCGGAGTCGGCCAGGTGCCCACGGATGATGGCGTGGGTCTCCAGCGTGGTGTGGGTGCGGAAGCAGGGCGTCTGCCCGGCCCGGGCGCGGCGGACGGCCGCCTCGAGGGAGTCGTCATCCCCCGCAGCGTCATGGACGCCGCGGTAGGTGGCGAAGCCCTCCACCACGCCCCAGACGGCGGGGTCAGGGGGGGTGTTCCACGTGGAACACCCCCCGACAGGCGTCTCGACGGAGGTGGGTAAGGCGTTCTGCGTCAGGCGCATACGGCGGGAGAAGAAGGGGACGGGGTCGCGCTCGCCGGGCTGTTCCTCAAGGGCGGCCCAATCGACGGAGGCGTTGAGGATGCGGGGTGGGGTGCCGGTCTTGAGGCGGCGCCAGCCGAGCTCGGGGCAGCGTTCGGCCAAGGCCTTGGGGATAGGCGCGGCGGGCCGGGCGTCGCCGCCGCCGTCGCGTCCGGCGTGGCCGACCCAGATGCGGCCGCCCAGGGCGGTGCCGACGGTGAGGACGAAGCGGTCGGCGTGGAGGGCGCGGCCGTCGTCGAGGAGGATCGCGCAGGGGAGGTCGCCGGAGAAGAGGAGGTCGGCCATCGTGCCTTCGATGAGGTCGAGGTTGGGCAGGGTGGCGGCGACGCGGGCGAGGCGGGCGGTGTAGCGGGCTTTGTCGCACTGGACGCGGACGGCGCGGACGGCGGGTCCGCGGCTGGCGTTGAGGGTCTTGTATTGCAGGCCGGTGAGGTCGGCGTTGAGGCCCATCTCGCCGCCCAGCGCGTCGAGTTCGGCGACGAGGTGGGATTTGGCGAGTCCGCCGACGGCGGGGTTGCAGGGCATCAGGCCCAGGGCGCCGAGTTTGGAGGTGACGAGGGCGACGCGGCAGCCCATCCGGGCCGCGACGAAGGCGGCCTCGCACCCCGCGTGGCCGGCCCCGACGACGATGATCTGATACCTGGAATCCATGGGTCTCTATTTTACCATAGGATGGGGTAGGGCAGGAAAAAGGGTAGGGGAAAAAAGGAAAAAGAAAATCGGAGAAGGGGTGTGGGGCGCTGCCCCACGCCCCGGCAGGGAGAAGTTCTCCCTGCACCCCCGGCACGTCTGCGACGTGCCTGACAGGGACGCGCCAGGGGACGCACGCAGGATGCAGGAGGGGAAAGGGAAGAAAAAGGGGGCGGTGGATGGCGGGAATCCCGTCCGGTTGCGTCTTCGCGGAAAGGGGCGACCGACAAACCCTAAAGGGTTCGGGGCGAAACCCTAAGGGTTTTGGGTCAAACCCTTAAGGGTTTCGGAAAAAGATGTGGACTTATGCAGAGTCA
>DVOR01000156.1 GCA_018713405.1 Candidatus Spyradenecus faecavium
TCTGCGGAAGTTCGCGCCCGGGGAGAGGTCCGGATCCCAGGGGGCCTTCGCGTCGGCAAAGGACTCCTCCAGACGCGTCCTGAAGTCAGCCACGAAGGCCTCCAGCGACGTAGCCTTGACGCCGGCGAAGGAGAACTGGAGGATGGGGTAGTCGACCCAGTCGTAGTCCAGCGTGTCGATGGCGAGGCCGGCAAAGAGGTCGCGACGGCCCTGGAAGATGCTCTTCAGGGTCGAGAGCATGAGCGACTTGCCGAAGCGGCGCGGGCGGGAGATGAAGTAGAGCTTACGGCCCGGGTCACGGATCAGCGCGTGCAGGATGTCCGTCTTGTCGACGTAGATACACCCCTTCTCCCGCAGTTCACGGAAGTCAGAAATGTCTTGCGCAATCGGTCTCATGGTCGCCTCCTTCGTGCCTCAGTATAGCAAACCTGGGCGGCTCAATCGAAGGAGCCGGAGCGGAAGGCGGCGAGGTCGAGGGTGACGAAACGGTAGCCGAGGGGGCGGAGGGCGGCGAGGAGGGCCTCGCGACGCTCGAGGACGCGGGGGAAGTCGGCGGCGGGGACTTCGAGTCGGGCCAGGTCGCCGTGGTCGCGGAGGCGGAGGTCTCGGGTCTGGGGAAGGAGCGCACGGAGTCGCTCCTCGGCGGCCTCGACGCGGCGGAGTCGGGCTTCGGTGAGGGGCGTGCCGTAGGGGAAGCGTGTGGCGAGGCAGGGCGTGGCGGGGCGGTCGGGGTCGGGCAAGGCGAGCGCCCGGGCGAGGTCGCGGACGGCGGGTTTGGGGAGGCCGAGCGCCGCAAGAGGGGAGCGGACGCCGAGCTCGTCGAGCGCGCGGAGGCCGGGGCGGTTGGGGGCGCGGCGGTCGTCGGCGTTGGAGCCGTCGATGAGGAGGGCGAAGCCCGCGGCGGCCTCGCGGAGGCGGGCCATCATCAGGCGCTTGCAGGCGTAGCACCGGTCGGGCGCGTTGGCGGAGACGGCGGGGGCGGCGAGCGGGTCGGCCTCGACAAGCCGCCAAGGGACGCCGAGGCGTTCGGCCAAGGCGCGGGCTTCGTCGGTCTCGGCCTGGCGTTGGAGGGGTGTGCGGAGGGTGAGGGCCAGGCAGGGGAAGGACGTCTCGCGGCGCAACTCGGCCAAGGCGGCGAGCAGGACCGCGCTGTCGACGCCGCCGGAGTAGGCGAGGGCGACGCCGCCCGCGGCGTGGGGGCGGAGCCACTCCAGCAGCCGCGTCAGGTCGCGGGTCATGGTTGGGCGGCGAGGGCCTGCGCGGCGGCGTTGGCGAGGGCGAAGGCCTCGGGGAGGGGCACGCCGGCCTTCTCGGCGGCGGCGCGGACGCTCTCGTATTCGGGGTAGACGCGGACGAGCGTGCCGTGGGCGCAGCGCTTGGCCGCGACGTCGCCGATGGGCGTGCGGAGGGTGACGGGGCCGCGGGCCATGACGGTGCGCGTGACGGGGTAGGACCGCACGCCGATGGTGGTGGTCTCGCGGAAGAGGGCCTCGGTGAGGGCGGGGAGGAGCGGCTCGTCGGCGAGGACCTGGACGATGGTGGCCGGGCGCCCCTTCTTCATGGCGCAGGGGATGAGGGAGACGTCACGCGCGCCGAGGGCGAGGAGGCGCTCCGCGGCGGCGGCGAGCACCTCGCCGGTGCAGTCGTCGAGGTTGGCCTCGAGGACGTGGACGCGCTCGGCGGGCTCGTCGGCCCGGATGAGCAGGGCGCGGAGGGCGTTGGGGGCGCCGATGTCGCGCTTGCCGAGGCCGACGCCGACCTTGGCGACGGTGAAGGGCGCGGGGAGGGCGTCGCGGGTGCGGAGGGCGGCGGCCAGGGCGATGCCGGTGGGGGTGACGCGTTCGCCGCGCACGGGGGTGAGCTCGAGGGGAATGGCGTGGGCCTGGGCGACGTTGAGGGTGGCGGGCACGGGCACGGGGAGTTCGCCGTGGGCGCAGACGACGGTGCCGGTGCCCTCGCAGAGGCGGGTGACGACGCAGTCTTGGACGCCGAGGTCGTCGAAGAGGACGGCCGCGCCGACGATGTCCGCGATGGAGTCGAGCGCGCCGACCTCGTGGAAGTGGACCTCCCCGAGGGGGCAGCCGTGGGCCTTGGCCTCGGCCTCGGCGACGATGCGGAAGGTGCGCAGGGCGATGGCGCGGGCGCGGTCGGTCATCGGCAGATGGCCGAGGACGTGCTCCACGTCGGCCAGGCGCCGATGGTCGTGATGGTGATGTTCGCCCTCGTGGTGGTGATGCTCTGGGAGATGGACGTCGAAGTCGCACCCGGCCAGGCCGTGCGAGGCCTTGCGGGAGATGGCGTAGGAGAGGCCCTCGGCGGCGAGGGGCGCGAGGGCGGCGTCGAGCTTGGCGCGGTCGGCGCCGAGGTCGAGGAGCGCGGCGACGGTCATGTCGCCGCTGATGCCGCAGGAGCCGTCAAGATAGAGCAGGGTCGGCATGGGGGGCCTTTCGTTTGGCGAGGCGGAGGATGCGGCAGGCCATGACGGCCGCGCCGAAACCGTTGTCGATGTTCACGACGGCGAGGCCCTCCGCGCAGGAGTTGAGCATGGAGAGCAGGGGCGCGAGGCCGTCGAAGGCCGCGCCGTAGCCGACGGAGGTCGGGACGGCGACGACGGGGGCCTCGACGAGCCCGGCCACGACGCTGCCGAGCGCCCCCTCCATCCCGGCCACGGCGATGACGACGTCCGCCGCGCGCACCTCGTCGAGCCGGCCGAGGAGGCGGTGGAGCCCCGCGACGCCGACGTCGTAGCAGCGGGCGACCTCGGCGCCGAAGAAGGCGGCCGTGCGCGCGGCCTCCTCGGCCACGGGGACGTCGGCGGTGCCGCCGGTGAGGACGATGACGCGGCCGATGGCGGGCGCGGGGGGCGGGGCGCCGAGGATGAGCGTGCGGCCGACGGCGTCGTAGTCCGCCGCGAGGCCGGCCTCGGCCACGGCGCGGGCCTGTTCGGGCGTGCACCGCGTGCCGAGGACGGCTTGGCCGGCCTCGGCGAAGGCCCGCAGGATGGCGACGAGCTGCCCGGCGGTCTTGCCGGGGCAGTAGACGGTCTCGCCCATGCCGGTGCGGCGGGGGCGGGAGAGGTCCAGGCGGGCGAAGCCGAGGTCGGCGGCGGCGTCCATGGTCACTCTTGGACGGTGGCGCGCTCGATCGACCACTCCAGACCGTCGGGCGCGGAGGAGGCGAAGCCGGAGAGGCCGAAGACCAGGACGAGCGCGCAGAGGGCGAAGGAGGCCGTGAGCGTCTTCCACGAGAAGGCCCGCGCCTGCGCCGCCACCAGGAGCGCGCCGGTCAGCAGACCCTCGCCCAGGCCGATGGCCAGGTGGATGGGCTGCATCGCCGACAGGAAGTCGCCCATGTGGAGCGTGCTGATGCCCGAGAGCGCGACCTCGGCGCAGACGGCCAGGGCGCCGAGCTGCAGGGCGACCACCGAGGCGACCGTGGCCCGGAGCATCGTCGAGGCAGGGGAGCGCCGCCCGCCGCGGAAGGCGACCGCGCCGCACAGGCACCCGATGAGGCCCATGTTGAAGAGGTTCGCGCCGTAGGCCAGGAAGCCGCCGTCGTTGAAGCCCAGGCACTGGATGAGCAGGATCGCGGCCATCGTCACGAAGGCCGCGCAGGGGCCGACGAGCGCGGTCAGGAAAACGGCGCCGACCAGGTGGCCGCTCGCGCCCGTGGCGGGGATGGCGCAGTTCATCATCTGCGCGCCGAAGACGAACGCGCCCGCGCCGAGCATGAGCGGGAGCTTTTCCTTGCCGACCTTCGTCAGCGCGGCGCCCAGCGAGGTGGAGGAGAGGCCCCACATCGTGGCCCCGACGGCCGTTGACACCAAAGCGGTTTCCATATGCATGGCAGGTTCCTTTCTATGATTGAAGAGGCCTATAGTGTAAACCTTGGAGCGCGCACCACGTCAAGCCTTCTTTCCACGGGGAGGGGCCGCGCGTCTCAGCGCCGCAACAGGCGGTCGAGGAGGGGCTTGCGGAAGGGCAGGTCGAAGAAGGCCCTGGCCTCGGCCAGGTTCATGATGACGAGCTCGCGGGACTTGCGCGCCTCAAGGGTCTCGGGGAGCTCCTTCAGGATGCGGTCGGCCTCCCACGTGGCGCCGGCGTCGTACTGGAGGCGGTTGAAGCGCTCGGAGACGTCGAAGGCCGCGCGGTTGGTCTCCCAGGCGGTGCGGATGGTCTTGATGGCGTAGCTGCCGGTCACCTTCTCGCTGAAGTAGTCGTCCAGCGTGAGGGGGCGGACGTAGCCTGGCAGGGTGGGCGTGTGCGCGGCGAAGAGGCCCACCAGGATGCGCGAGGACTCGGCCAGGATGTCCGGCGCGCTTTCGGAGGCGTCGTCCTTCATCTCCTCGAGCAGGCGCGAGACGACCTCCATCATGCGGCGCAGGTACTCGCGGTAGAGCGCCGTGCCGATCTCGCGCTGGACGGTGCGGACCACGCTGCTGCGCATGACCTCGGTGTTCGTGAGCCCCGCCTGGACGCGGCAGATGACGGTGCGGCGGATGACCTCCGGCGCGACGGCCTTCACGTCCTCGTTCGCGCTGATGACGACGGCGGGGTAGTGCACGAGGCGCTCGGCGATGCCGAAGTCGTCGTTCTTGATGGTCTCGATGGCGTGTTGGTTGAAGCGGGTGTTGGTGAGGTCGTCCACGATGATGGGCGCGCCCTTCACCGTCCGCTTCAGCCCCTCGATGCTCGAGCGCGTGAACTCCGGCGCGGCGAGCTTGGTCTTCTGCCCGATCATCATCTTCAGCAGCGTCTCCAGGAAGCTCGTCTTCCCCGCCTTGCTCTGCCCATAGACAAGCCCGAAGACGGGATACGGCAGGAGGTTCTGGTTGTGGCGCACGGCCATGTCGCGCATCACGGCCATGAACGGCGAGCAAAAGAACCAGTTCGCGAACTCGAAGTAACGCCGCTGCATCCCCTCCACGTCGCCGTGGAACTTCTCATAGCCGTCCATGTACCGCAGGAAAAGCCCCACGTCGCGGGCCACCTCCTCCTCCGCCGGCGCGAGGTCGAGCGTCGCGTCGTTCAGGCGCACCAAGCCCTCGTCCTGGAAAATCTCAAGCTTGGGGTACTCACTCCGCACCTCCCGCTCCTTGGCCAGGTCCGCCGCCACCTGCCGCCGGATGGTCTTCACCTTCTCGGGCGCGAGGACCAGCCTCCCCTGCTTGTCCGGCTTGGGCACCGCCGGCGCGAGCCGCGTGGCCAGGTTGCGCACGTCCAGCATGAAGCGCACCTCCTCCCGCGCCTCCGCCACCGGCTCGATGACCAACGCGTTCCGTACCCGCACCGTCTCCGCGACGGGCAACGCCTCCAGGTTCTCCCCCGCGTCCGCCGTCGCCAACGCCTCCCGCGCGATGCGGTCCGTGCTCGCCTCCTTCAGCTGCTCATAGACCCCCGCGTACCACTCATAGGCCCGCTCGCCGTCCACATAGCAGATGTTCTCCCGCTGGACGCCCCCGAACGCCGCGAACGACAGGTTGGCCGACCCCATCACCACCCGCCTGCGCCCATCCTTCGCCGCGAGCAGATAGAGCTTCTCGTGCGAGAGCGCCGCGCGCGCCACGAAGAGCCGCAGCGTCCCCGCCTCGATGCGCCCCACCAAATCCACCTTCGCCTTGCCCGCCGTCTCCTTCAGTCGCTCCAACGTCTTGCACTGGTACGCCATCACCTCCTGCAGGGAAAAGGACATCACCTCCTCGCACCCGAAGATGACCTCAGCCTCCTCGAAGAGCCCGATCAGCCGGCACGCGAACCCGATCCCCGAGGAATACGTGATGGCCCGCAACGAATCGAACCCCTCGAACAGCTCCCGCCACGACAGCGTCTCCGCCCCCTCGAAGGCGAGCCGCACCACATCCAGCTTCCCCTCACCGCGCACGCGCTCCTCCGCGCCGCCGAACAGCGAAAGCTCCTCCTCGTCCTGCCGCCTCATCCGTTCCGCCTCCCATCCTGTGTTCTCATGTCACAAGCATACCATATCCCACCCCAACCGTGCCAAAGAATCCTCCCCACGCCCCCAAACACCCCAAAGGGCCCCGGGCGAAACCCTAAGGGGGCCGAGGCGAAACCCTAAGGGGTTCGACCCAAAACCCTAAGGGTTTCGAGGCAAACCCTTAAGGGTTTCGGAAAAAGATGTGGACTTATGCAGAATCGGCCCCGGGGTGGGGCCGATTCGGAAGTGTGGAAGCTTGGAGGGTTGGAAGTTTGGTTGTGTCCTTGCGCGCCTTCGTGTCTTCGCGGAGAAGCGCACCGGGGTCAGTCGGCGGCGCGGAGGGTGAGGAGGGTGATCTCGGAGGGGTAGAGGCGGTAGGGGAAGCCGAGCCAGACGCCCGTGCCGGGGGCGACGAAGAGGCGCATCCCGTGGGGCAGGTCGTACCACCCGCGGACGAAGCCGCGGTTGTAGCGCGCGATGATGGGCGCGACGATGGGCAGCTGGCCGCCGTGCGTGTGGCCCGAGAGCTGCAGGCGCACGCCCATCGCGTCGGCCTCCGGGGCGATGCCGGGCTTGTGCACCAGCAGCACGGGGAAGGCGCCGGCGGGCACCTGGTCCATCAGGCCGCGCAGACGGCGCTCGGCCTCGTCGGAACGCGTGAGGGAGCGGCCGTCGGGCAGGCCCAGCAGCCAGAGGGGGCCGACCTGCCGGGCGCGGCCTTCGAGCAGGGTGATGCCCAGGCGCTCGTACTCGAGCAGGTAGGCGCCGGTCTCGAAGTAATGCTCGTGGTTGCCGGAGATGAGGTATTTGCCGAGGGGGGCCTCCAGTTTCGCCAAGGGGGCGATGTCGTCGCGCCGCAGGGCGATGCGGCCGTCCGCCTGGTCGCCGGTGAAGAGGATGAGGTCGGGCTTGGCGGCGTTCACGCGCGCCACCAGTCGCTCGCACCAGTCGCGTCCGCGCCAGCGGTCGATGTGCACGTCGGCCAGGACGGCCACGCGCAGGCCGTCGGCCTCGGCGGGCAGGCCCGGGAGGACGGCCTCGCGTTCGCGCACGGAGGGCAGGCGCTCGCCCAGATAGAGGAAGAGGAAGGCCATCGCCGCGCCCAACGCGAGCGGTGCCCACGCCGGGATCGCCACGTGGCACCACCGCAGCGCCCACCACAGGATCGTCAGGCCCCCCGCGGAGGTCAGGAAGGCCGTCCCCCACAGCAGGACCGCCACGATCCACAGCGGCATCCCGTCGGGCGACATCACCGAGGCGCGGAAGACGCGGTGGACGATCACCTGCTGGGCCAGCCCCACCAGGATCACCCCCACCACCGCCACCGCCCAGCGCGGCAGCCCCAGCCGGGCCACCGGCCCCAGCGTGACAAGGATCGCCAACAGCGAACAGAACAGATTGATCGGCATCATAATGGCGCGTTATTTTAGCACACCCTCCCCGCCTCGGCGGCGGTGCGCAGGGGCGGGCGGTTTTTGCTATACTACAAGAAACGGTACACTTTGGAGACTGAAGCATGAAGCGACTTTCCCTTTTGCTGTGTTGCGCGGCGGCCTGCGCGTTCGTCGGGTGCGGGGACGATTCCCCCACGGAGGCGGAGAGCCAGGAGCGGGCGAAGGCCCTCTTCGCGCAGGCCGCGGCCGCGGCGGACAACGGCGACGCCCAGGAGGCCGCGCGCCTCTACCGCGAGGTGCTGGGGCTGGACGGCGACAACGCGTCCGCCCACCTGAGCCTGGCGTTGATCGAGGACGACGCGCAGGGCGACTATCTGGAGGCCGTCCACCACTATCAGGCCTATCTGGCGCTGCAGCCGACCGCCGAGTCGCGCGCGATGGTGGAGGAGCGCCTGGCCGCCGCGCGCGGGAAGCTGGCCGACCAGCTGGCCGGCGGCTCGGAGAAGGCGCGCGCCGCCGAGTCCGAGCGCACGCGCCTGGCCGCCCGCGTCCAGGCCCTCGAGGCCCAGGTCGGCGAGCAGGAGGCCCTCCTTGCGGAGAAGGACCGCACCATCAAGAGCCTGGAATCGCAGGTCGCCACCTGGAGGCGCACCGCCGAGGAGATGCAGACCGCCGAGAGCGAGGCCTTCCGCCTGGCCGGGCAAAAGGCCGCCGAGGACGCCGAGAGGGCGGTGCAGGAGGCGGACGAGGCGGCCTCCGACGCCGGCGTCACGCTGGGCGAGATCGCCGCCGCCCGCGCCGAGGCCGAGCGCATGATCAACGAGGCCGACGGCGGCGTGGCCGCCCGGAACGCCGCCACCCGCAAGGCCGTCGAGGGCGTGGAGGACGCGCCGCGCCTGGGCGCCTCGCCCGTGCCGGGGCGGGACTACGTGGTGCGCCGCGGCGACACCCTTTCGAGCATCGCCCGCGAGGCCTACGGCAGCAACGCCAAGTGGCCGGTCATCCGCGAGGCCAACCGCGCGACGGTCAGCCCCGACGGGCGGATCCAGCCCGGGCAGGTGCTCATCATCCCTGAGCTGTAAGGCCGCCCATGCGCCGCTTCCGCCGACGCCGCGACGTCTCGTTCCACCGCCCGGAGAGCGATTCTTTCCGGCTGGACACGGGCGACGTGGCGGAGGGGCGGCCCTTCTGGGCGCGGCTCTTCGGCCGCCGCGGCAGGCGCGACGTCTTCTCGCGTTACATTGCCGCGGGGGGCACGCGCGACGCGCGCGACGAGGGGCAGGACGCCCTGGAGCGGCGGTCGTGGCGGCGTTTCTCGCTCGCGCTTGGCGCGTTGGTTCTCATCTGGATGCTGGGGGCATGGTTATGAACGGACTGCCCGAGACGCCCGCCTTCGTGGTGGATGTGGAGGCCCTGCGCCGCAACGCGGCCATCCTGCGCGAGGTCGCGGAGGCCTCCGGCGCGCACCTGCTGTTGGCCCTGAAGGCCTTTTCGATGCCGGTGGCCTTCCCGTACCTTTACGCTGAGGGCACCTGCGCCAGCAGCGTGCACGAGACGCTCCTGGGCGGGGAGTTCGGGGGCGAGCGGCACGCCTTCGCCGCGGCTTTCTCCGAGCGCGAGATGGCCGAGTTGCTCGACGCGGGGCTCAACCACGTCACGCTGAACTCCTTCGCGCAGCTGGCGCAGTGGCGACGCGTGGCCGCGGCCCACCCGCGCGGCGGGGAGGTCGCCGTGGGCCTGCGCATCAATCCCGAGCATTCCGAGGGGCAGGTGCCGATCTACGACCCCTGCGCGCCGCACTCCCGCCTGGGCATCCGCCGCGCCGCCTTCGCGGGGCAGGACCTCACGGGCGTCACGGGGCTGCACTGCCACAACCTCTGCGAGCAGAACGCCGACTGCTTCGCCCGCACGCTCGAGGCCATCGAGGAGAAGTTCGGCGACCTGCTCCCGCGCATCTCGTGGTTCAACTTCGGCGGCGGGCACCACATCACCCGCGCGGACTACGACCGCGACCTGCTGGTGCGCACGTTGCGGGGCTTCCACGCGCGGTATCCGCACATCCGCTACTACCTGGAGCCCGGCGAGGCGCATGTGCTCAACGCCGGGACCTTCGTCTGCACGGTGCTGGACGTGGTGGACAACGCCGGCCCCATCGCCATCCTCGACGGCTCCGCCGCCTGCCACACGCCCGACGTCATCGAGATGCCCTACGTGCCGCGTGCCTTCCTCGACCTCGCGTGGGACGGCGCCGCGGCGCCCGGCCCCGGCGCGCTCCGCGCCGGCAAGCCCGGGGAGAAGCCCTGCGAGGTGCGCCTGGCCGGGCCCAGCTGCCTGGCGGGAGACGTCTTCGGCGACTATTCCTTCGACCGGCCCCTCGTGCCGGGCGACCGCGTGCTCTTTGAGGACATGGCCCTCTACACGATGGTCAAGACGAACACCTTCAACGGCATCCGCCTCCCCTCCCTGTGGCTGCGCCAGGGGCCCGGCGAGTTCACCCGCGTGCGCAGCTTCGGCTACGACGACTTCCGGTCGCGCCTGTGAGAGGAGGCCCCCGCCATGAGAAAGATTCTTGCCCTCGCCCTTGCCCTTGCGTTCTGCCTGCCCCTCGCCGCGGAGGAGAAGGGCAAAATCGAGCTCCCCGCGCTGGAGCATGAGATCACCGGCCCCAATCACGTCTATGGCCGCGCCCTCGACCCCGAGGACCTGGGCCAGCGCGCCGTCATCCTCTGGAACATCTCGCGCTTCGTCGAGCCCGGCTACAACCGCCTCAAGGCCGCGGAGAGCGGCGACGATGACGACGACGACAACAACAATTACCGCCGCAACAACCGCGACGACAGGGACAGGGAGGGCGGCCCGCAGGACCAGATGCGCGAGGAGAGCCGCGCCATCCAGCGCGCCTCCAAGGGCGCCGTCAAGGACGGCCGCCTGCTCGTCATCGCCGTCGACCCCCAGCCGGCCGACCCCGAGCTCCGCCGCTTCCGCACCGACGCCATCCGCGAGCTGAAGCCCTACTTCCCGGTCTACGCCATCGACGTCTCCTCGCAGTACTACGACGCCTCGGGCAAGCACCGCGGCATGATCTCGGACATCAAGACCTTCGCCGAGGGCAACCGCCTCACCGACCTCCTCGCCGAGACGCCGGACTATCTCCCCGGGCGCATCATCACCTTCAAGACCAAGAAGATGGAGACGCTCTCCAAACGCTTCGTGGAGGGCAAGAACATCGAGCAGCCCCTCAAGCAGCTCCGCGCCGCGGCCAACGGCTCCGGCGAGAAGGCCGAGGAGGCCCAGCGCATGCTCGCCGCCGTCGAGGCCCACCTCGACGCGATGGCCGCCGACATCGACGCCGACCTCAAGGCCGCGCCCTCGCGCGCCCTCACGCGCATCGAGGTGCTCCTGAAGACCGCGCCCAGCCAAGGCGCGCGCTACGCCGGCGCCCGCCAGGCCCTCCGCGCCAACCCCGCCGTCCGCCAGCTGGCCCGCGCCCGCGAGTTCCTGCGCAAGGCCAACCACGGCGACGTCGGCCGCGGCGACACCGGGCGCCAGGCCGACGCCTTCGCCAAGGCCCTCACCCTGATGGCCAAGAGCGACAACGCCTCCATCGCCGCCGAGGCCACCGAGCTCGCCGCCGCCATGGAGCCCTATTCCGCCGCCACCCTCGCCAAGGAGCAGGCCGAGCTCCACGAACAGATCGCCGCCCGCCGCAAGGCCCGCGACGAGGCCCGCAAGGAGCGCGAGCAGGAGCGCCGCAACCGCCGCTCCGGCCGCGGCTCCTCCTCGCAGGAGGAGGACGACGACCCCGTGCAGCGCTTCGACACCGCCGGCGCCATCCTCGCCAAGTCCGCCGGCGAGGCCGCCATCGCCCCGCTCCGCGCCGAGCTCGACCGCCTGAACGACGCCACCTGCAACTACGAGCGCATCCGCGAGAACTACGCCGGCCACGCCGAGCGCCAGGGCGCGCGCAGCGAGGCCGCCAAGGCCGTCATCGCCGCCATCGACTCCTCCCGCCAGGGCTACCTCGCCGAGCTCGAGGCCATCCAGAAGGACAGCCGCCCCCTGGACCTCTATTCCACCCGGGACTGGGAGCAGATCATCGAG
Source organism: Candidatus Spyradenecus faecavium (assembly GCA_018713405.1). Classification (GTDB taxonomy): domain Bacteria; phylum Verrucomicrobiota; class Kiritimatiellia; order RFP12; family DVOR01; genus Spyradenecus; species Spyradenecus faecavium. The sequence goes on from DVOR01000156.1 coordinate 11,430, forward strand.
GTCAACTACCCCTCGCTCCAGCGCACGCCCGCCGGCTCCGAGGCCCTGAAGATGCTTCGCGACTCCGAGCTGCGCGGCATCCACGGCGTCTACGAGGACGTGCTCAAGGGCACGCCGGACCGCGAGGAGGGCGAGTCCAACGAGGACTACGCCGTCTCCACGAACCGCTACCGCCAGACCAAGCTCAAGGCGCTCCTGAAGTACCGCGGCTCGCGCTCCAAGTATGGCCGCATGGCCGCCGCCCAGCTCGACTCCCTGGGTTACTCCAACGCCGGCATCCAGCAGAAGCTGAAGGACCTCGAGAGCCAGCTCAAGGACCTGAAGAAATCCGCCAAGGAGGCCGAGAAGGCGCGCGAGAAGGCCCAGAAGGAGGCCCGCCGCAACCGGGACTGAGCCGTCCCGCCACGGCACAAAAAAGGGCCGCCCGGCAAGGGCGGCCCTTTTCGTCGTCGGCCTCAGCCGACGGAGATGGATTCCTCAGGGTAGCGCACGTGGTGGGCCTGCGCGCGGGAGGCCATCATGAGCGCGAGGGAGACCGGGCCGATGCGGCCCAGGAACATCGTGAGCGAAATGAGGAGCCGTCCGGCCTGGGAGAGGTCGCCGGTGGCGTCGAGGGTGGTGCCGACGGTGCCGAGGGCGGAGGAGACCTCGTAGAAGAGGGCGAACTCGCCGTGCTTGGCGATGAGGGCGTCCTCGGTGAAGAGGAGGAGGAAGTAGAGGAGGAAGAGGGTGGCGAGGTAGAAGAAGAGGATGACCATGGCCTCGCGGCAGATGGCGTCGGGGATGGTGCGACGGTGGAGCTGGACGTCCGGGTTGCCGCGGATGTAGGCGCGGATGGTGAGGAGGACGACGACGAGGGTGGTCGTCTTGATGCCGCCGGCCATGGAGCCCGGGGCGCCGCCGACGAGCATGAGGAGGACGGAGAGGACGTTGGCGGGGTGGGAGACCTCGCCCATCGGGATGGCGTTGAAGCCGGCGGTGCGGAAGAAGATGGCCTGGGCGAAGCCGGCGCAGGCCTCCTCGAAGTCCGTGTTGAAGGCGACGAGGGCGTCGCGCCACGCGCCGTCCGCCAGGGAGGCGATCAGGCCGGGGGCGGAAGGGTCGTGGACCAAGGAGCCGCGCCACTCGAGGGCGGTGAAGAGGAGCCCGCCGCCGACGGAGAGGATGAGGCTCATCCAGAGGACGACACGCGCCTGCAGGATGATGTGGCCGCGGCGGCGGAGGTCGCGCCGCCAGAAACGGTAGCGGAAGACGTTGGAGAGGACGAGGAAGCCGATGCCGCCGGCCGCGACCAGGAGCGCGAGGATGATGAGGATCGGGGCGTCGCCGCGGATGTCCAGCAGGTTGTTCGGGTGGAGGGAGAGCCCGGCGTTGCAGAAGGCCGAGACCGCGTGGAAGACCGAGAACCAGACGGCCCGGCCGAGTTCGTAGCCGTGGACGAAGTGGTAGCGGACGAAGAGGAGCGCCGCGCCGGCGACCTCGAAGGTGAGGACGTAGCGGAAGGTCTGCGAGAGCAGGCTGGCGGGGCGGCCGCTCGAGCCGAAGCTGATGGCGATCTGCCGCTCGCCGCCGAAGGGGACGCGCCCGAGCAGGATGGAGACGATGAGCGTGCCCAGGGCGACCAAGCTGATGCCGCCGAGCTGCACGCACCCCAGCAGGACGGCCTGCCCGAAGAAGGTGTACGTCTCGGGGACGGAGACCACGGCCAGCCCCGTGACGCAGGAGGCCGAGGTCGCCATGAAGAGGTTGTCGATCAGCGCCTCGCCCAGCTTGGCCCACGTGAAGGGGCGCCCCGGGGCGAGCCACGCCCAGCACCCGTCGCTCTGGGCCCACGGGGAGCAAAGCAGGAGGGTGCCCAGGGCGATGAGCGCCAGGAAGGTGACGGCGAGGGTGCGGTAGGGGTTGAACGGCTCCTGCTTGGCCGGGTCGCGGCGGCGCGCGGGCAGGGGCGTGGGCAGGTCGCGGAGGCGGTCGCGGTAGTCGCGCAGCGCCTGGCTTTGGGTGGGGGCGGCGTCGGTCACAGGGCGAGCTCCTCGGGGCTGGGCGGGCTCAGGTGCGCGCCGGGGTAGGGGATGCCGAGGGCCTCGTACTTGTGGACGCCGAGCTCGTGGTAGGGCAGGCGGTCGATGCGCCGCACGTTGAGGCCGCGGAGCAGGTCGCGCGTGGCGGCCTTCTCGGCGGGGGTGTCGTTGAGGCCGTGCGCGACGACCTGGCGGACCCAGACCGGCTTTTGGGTGTCGCGCAGGTGGGCCAGGAGGCGCCAGTAGGGCGCGGGGTCGGCGCCGGTGACGGCGCGGAAGCCCTCTGGCGTGGGGCTCTTGACGTCGAGCAGGATGAGGTCGGCGGCGTCGAGCGCGGCGCGGGCGTCGGGCGTGTCGAGCGCGCCCGAGGTGTCGATCGCCACGTGGAGCCCGGCCTCGTGCAGGGCCTGGATGGCGGCCAGCAGGGGCTTGGCCTGCAGGAGCGGCTCGCCGCCGGAGAAGGTGACGCCCCCCTCCTTCCCCAGGTAGGGGCGCATGCGGACGGCCCGGCGGACGATGTCGGGCACGGGGGTCTCGACGCCGCCCTGCGTGGCCCAGGTGTCGGGGTTGTGGCAGAAGACGCACCGCAGGGGGCACCCCTGGAGGAAGACGACCAGGCGGATGCCGGGGCCGTCCACGGCGCCGAGGCTTTCGTAGGAATGGACGCGAAGGGTGGGGGTCATGGCGCGCGGCGGAGGAGTTCGAGGACTTTGTAGGCGTATTTCGGGACCATCATGGGCAGGCAGCACCACACGCCGTTCAGGCGGTTGGCCCGCACGATCTCGCGGTTCAGGCGCACCTTCGCCTGGAGGCCGTCGGTGGAGAGCCCGCCCAGGCGCATGGCGGTGGTGCAGAAGGGCACGTAGCGGGCGCGGGCGCCGGAGCGGAAGAGCCGGAGCAGGAACTCATGGTCGGCGGCGATCCGCATGTCGGTGCGGTAGCCGCCCACGCGGCGGAGCGCCTCGCGGCGGATGGCGAAGCTCGGGTGCGGGGGGATGAGGCCCCAGCGGAACATCCAGGGCCGCCAGAACCCGCCGGCGTAGTAGCGGCGCGTCGGCGCTTCGCGCCCCGTGGCGTCCTGGGGGATGAAGCGGATGTCGCCGTAGACGGCGTCGAGCCCCGGCTCCTCCGCGAAGGGGGCGCACCAGCGCGCGAGCACGTCGTCGCCGTCGAGGATGTCGTCGGCGTGCAGGAGGGCGACGAGGTCCCCCGTGGCGCGGGCGATGCCCTTGTTCAGCGCGTCGTAGAGGCCGCCGTCGGGCTCGCTGGTCCAGCGCAGGCGCCCCCCGAAACGGGGCTCCCAGGCGCGGAGCAGGTCGGGCGTGCCGTCGGTCGAGGCGCCGTCCAGCACGATCAGCTCGTAGTCCGCGCCCCGCTGGCGGAGGGCGCTCTCCAGGGCGGTCGGCAGGGTGGCGGCGCTGTTGCGGCAGGCGGTGATCAGGGAAAGCTTCATGGCGTGACCCCCAGGCCGGCGAGGGTCTCGCATCCCCGGAAGGCGGGGTCGCCGGCGGCGGATTCAAGGACAGCATGGGCGCGCCAGCCGCCCCAGACCCAGGGGCGGCCCGGCCCGACGCCGAGGGCTTGGCGGACGAGCCTGCCGCGGCGGTCGTAGAAGCGCGCGTCGATGGGGAAGCGCATCCCCACGGTGTGGATGGCGCGGCAGGGCGAGAGGAGCAACGCCCGGCCGGGCGGCAGCCCATCCCGGCCGAGCAGCCCGCGCATCCGGGCCAAGGGCGTGCGCGCGACCTCCACCTCAGTCATGGGGCGCCGCCTTGTCGGCCCACAGGGTGGGGAACCAATCCTCCATGAAGCGCCGGAGCGCCGCCTCGCCCTCGGGCGTGCGGAAGTCCAGCGCGTCGCACCGGATGGTGACCATCGCCCAGCGGCGGATGCGGTTGTGCAGCGAGCGCTCCAGGGTGTCGCCCACCACGCGGCGGAGGTTGGAGACGGTGACCCCGTCGGCGTTCAGGAAGAGGTAGGCGAAGCCCCGCGTGCGCGTCTCCTGCTTGAGGTGGATGGAGAAGAGCGCCATCGGCAGGCTCGGCAGGACGGTCCGGACGTCGCGTTCGCTGAGCACGTAGCCCTGGGCGGGCAGGCAGAGCTCGGGGCGGTGGATGGAGCGGCGGCTGTGCCCGGCCACGACCACCGCGACGGTGAAGTCGGTGCCGTCTGGCATCGTGTAGATGGCCTTACGGGTGACGGTGTCGGCGGGCAGGATGTCGCGCTCGGCGCGGCTCATGCGGTCGAACGCCGTCCCGCCGCAGAGGGGGCAGGCCTCCGGCGGCTTGCCCTCCACGTCATAGGCCTGCCACCACGGGCAGTCGCGCCCCTGGCAGAACCACGGGTACTGCAGGTCGTAGCCCTCGATGGGGGCGAAGTCCGGCGCGATGAAGGCCGCGCTCTCGTAGACGGCCTCGGGCTGGGCGTCGACCCACGCGCGGAAGGCGGGCAACGCCAACGCCAGCGCGCAGAGGAGCGCGGCGTTGACGCGGCGCAGGCGCGGCGAGGGCTCGGGCGGCGGCGTGGGGAGCGCCTCCTCGGGGCGGTCGCCGCGGCGGAGCAGGTCGGTCAGCCAGAAGACGCACAGCGCGTAGATGGGCGCGACGATGAAGAGGGCGTTGTCGTGCAGCACCATGCCGGCGCTCTGCCCCCACAGCTTGCACGTGAAGGCGGTCAACAGCAATCGCAGGATGTTCCCCAGGAAGGCGATGGGCAGGCTGGAGAGGAAGAGCGCCCACCGCCGCCACACCCCCCGCAGCATGAACGCGCCGTAGGCCGCCGTCCCCACGAAGAGCGCGACGAGCGACCGGATGCCGCTGCAGGGGTCCGCCACGTCGAGCTGGAAGGGCGTCGCGCCCGCCGAGAGGATGGCCGTGCCCTGCTGCTGCACGTCGATGCCCAGCCCGTTCAGGATCACCGCCGTCACGGTGACCGAGGCCCGGCGCAGCGGCACCGTGAAGTTGTCCAAAAAGCCCACCGGCATCACGAAGGCCAGCAGCACCACGGGGAACCACGCCACCCGGAAGGCGCCCCGCCCCCAGCACGCCAACGGCGCCGCCAGGAGCAGCAGCACCGCCGCCGTCTGCACGAAGCGCGACTGCCCGCCGCGCGCCCCCAAAAAGAAAAAGACCGCGGCCAGCAGGATCAACGGCAACGCCCGCAGCGGCTCCGGCGCGCCCAGCGCCGCCACGAAGGCCCGCCGCCGCGCCCACAGCACCGCCGCCGCCAGCACCGGCACCAGCCAGACATACTCCATGTGCTGCGAGGCGTCGTTCATCGAGCCCACCGTCTCCGACGCCGCGGGCAGCACCCACGCGAGGGCGCAGAGCAAAAAGAGGGCACAGGGCAGATGGCGGAGCAGACGGTTCACGGCGTTCCTTTCTTGGCCGACGGGCGGTCGGCGAAAACACGGAAGGAGACTCCCTTCCACAGCGTGGCTCGGCCCAGCTCGGCCTGGCGCGGCTCCCACTGGGCGCCCTCGGGCACGAGCGTGATGTCGGCCTCCTCAAACCGCCCGTCGCAGGCCACGCGGGTCGCCGCCGTGCGCAGGGGCCACAGCAGCGTGGCGCAGGCCCCCGGGTCCTCCGAGAGGACGCGGATGCGCGCCTCGTGCGTGGCGGGGGCGTCGTGCGCCTGCAGCAGGAGCGCGACGGCGGCCTTCTGCTCGGCGCGTTCGGGCGCGCTCTCCCAGGCCTCGCCCGCCGTGCGGTGGAGCCAGAAGGCCAGGAAGGCCAGGACCAGCGTGCCGAGCACGCCGCGGATCCACGCCTTGGGGATGGTGGAGAGCGCCACGCCGCCCATGAGCGGCGTCAGGCACGCCAGGGGCACGGCCAGCGCGCCCCCCTCGTCGAAGAAGAGCGACCCCGCCAGGCAGAGCGGGAAGGCCACGGCCATCAGGCGCGCCCAGCGGCGGTTGTTGCGCCAGCCGCCCCACACCGTCAGCCCCAGCCACGCCAACGCCGCCAGGCCGCCCGCGCACAGCCAGACCAGTCTCCAGGCCGATTCGCGCAGCCACGTCCCCGGGGTGGTGGAGAACGTCGGCAACGTCAGCTCCCCGCCGGCCCAGCCCAACCACGCCAGCGCCCCCCACACCGCGGCCAGCGTCGCGGCCATCGCCGCCACGTGCGCCGTCCGCCAATAGAGGCACAGGCGCGTCCAGCCCACGCCCACGGCCATCGCCGGCGCCAACGCCAGCAAGGCCCAGGCCACGTTGGGGTCGACGGCCAGCCCCACGCCCACCAGTGCGCCGAAGGCCACCGCCGCCACGTAGGTCGGCCACTGCGCGTAGGCCCGCGCCGCCACCAGCAGCGCCAGGAAGGCGAAGGTCTGCCCCGCGAAGGGGTCGAAGAGAATGCCCGACCACACCAAGGCCGGCGACACCGCCGCGAAGGCCATTGCCCACAGCGGCCCGTCCGCCGTCTCGAAGACGCCGCCGCGCCGCCGCAGCCCCAGCGCCGGGATGGCCGCCAGGAAGAGCGCCGAGAGCGTCAGCCCGAAGATCCGGTAGCACCGCGCCGTCGGCGCACCCTCGTTCCCCTCGTGCAGGAAGCGCGCGCAGGCCGCCGCCGCGCACAGGAAGGGCGACGGCGCCTTCGCCACGCCCTCCGGCCACTGGCGCGCGTCCAGCCCCTCGCCCGCCGCCGCCGCGCCCAAGAGCGCGGGCGCCTCGCGCGGCAACGGCAGGGGCGCGTTCAGGTTCGGGGCGCGCAGCCACACGCCCACGGCCAGAATCGCCGCGAACGCCAAGACCTCGATTGCGATCAACCAAACTTTGCGCATAAGTGCCCACCATTTTACCAAACCCACGCCCCGGCGTGCCCATTGCTTTTTTGTAAGCGCCGCCCCTCCGCCCTCGCTCCGACCGGCCCCAACCAAGCCTCCAAACTTCCAAACTTCCAAACTTCTCGAATGGGCCGCCAAGCGGCCCATTCGAAATAAGTGCTGATGATTTTCTGAAACCCTTAAGGGTTTGCCTCGAAACCCTTAGGGTTTTGGGTCGAACCCCTTAGGGTTTCGCCTCGAACCCTTTAGGGTTTCATCTCTGGCGCTTTTGGGAAAGCGGCCCGGGAAAGAGACGTGGCGCACCGCGACGGCCACGCCTCCAAGCCTCCAAACTTCCAAGCCTCCGGCCGCCCCCTTGGGGGGGGCCGGGGTGCCTCCCCGGGGTCGCGCCTGAGGGTAGGCTATTTCCATCGGGGGGATTTTTTGGTATCGTAGTCGGAAACATGATTGTGAAAGGGACGCAACGCGCGCGCGGCGGGTTCGCCTTGGTCGCGGTGATCTGGACGGTGGCTGTGCTCAGCCTCCTGGTGTGTTCCTTTGCCATGGACGCCTACACCGAGGCGAAGTCGGCCGTCTACGTGCGCAGCCGCCACCAGGCGTCGGCGCTGGTGGACAGCGGGCTGACGCTGGCGGAGATGTTGATGGAGCGGCAGGACGGCGTCTCGGAGGAGGCAACGAAGGAGGACGCGGAGGAAGACCGCTGGATCGTCCCGGCCATCCGCCTGAAGCGGGGGCAGCGGGTGGAGATCTACCAGCGCCTCTACGCCGACGAGGCCGGCCACCTGCAGTTCGCGGAGGACAGCGTGGAGAAGGGCGTGGGCGACCCGCCCGACGCGGAGATCTTCGTGGCCATCGAGCCCGAGCCCGCGCGCTGGAACATCAACAAGATCACCCACGCGGGCATGGGCGAGAAGGAGGCCGACGAGCTGTGGGCGCGTATCCTCCTTTGGGCAGGCGTGCCGGAGGAGGATTGGGACGAGCTGGTGGATTCCTTCTACGACTGGGTGGACGAGGATGACAACAAGGAGTCGGAGTACGGCGCGGAGGAGGAGTACTACGAGGCGTTGGAGCCGTCCTACCACTGCAAGAACGGCCCCCTGGACACGGTGGGCGAGCTGGCCTACATCCGCGGCTTCAGCCGGAACGGTGGCGTGCTCCTGAAGGGCGGCGTGTGGAATCCCGACGAGGAGCGGGCGCGCCAGATCACCGTCAAGGGCATCGAGCACCTCTTCACGACCTACGGCACGGGGAAGATCAACGTGAACGCCGCACCGCGCGACGTGCTCCTGACCGTGCCCTGCCTGGTGGAGAACCCGATGGAGGACGTGGAGACCTGGGACACCCTGACGGTGGACGCCATCCTCGAGGAGCGCGAGGGCCTGAACGCCGGCACGGCGGACGCCTCGGAGCGCGTGGCCCAGGAGTACAACTCCGCCGATGACAAGGCGGTGGCGGATTACCATTTCAAGGATATGTCGGACTTCCTGGCGCGAATCTCGGGCCTGACCCAGGAAGAGGTGAACCCTTACTTGACCGTGGATTGCGACGTCTACAAGCTGGAGCTGGAGGGGCGCGTGGGCAAGGTGCGCCGGCGCGTCACGGCGGTGGTGCAGCGCGGCGCCTCGGGCAGCGACTCGGCCGCGGCCGCGGGCTCGGGGAAGACGAGCGTCGGGACGGGTGGGAACGGATTGACCATCTTGCAGTGGCGGGAGGAGACCTAAAGGCATGCCCAAGAAACGACAGAAGTTGCCGGACAGCCTGCCCTACGTGCCGACCTTCGACACGGTGTGCGCGCGCCTGTCCCTGCCCGCCGAGGCGCGGGAGACGCTGGACGACGCGGTGCGCCTGACGATGGAATCGCTGATGCCCTTCGAGGAGGAGGCCTACACCTATTCCTACGAGGTGGTGCGCGAGCGTCCCGAGGCGCTGGACGTCTTCGTGGCGGGCGCCGCGAACGAGACGCTGGCGCAGTGCGGCCACGACGCCCTGCGCGCGGTGGACGGCCTGGGCAAGGTGCGGCTGGACCTTTCGGCGCTGGGGTGGGCGCGGGGCGTGGCGGCGCGTTGGCCGCAGGTGGGCGAGGGGCTGCGCCCCGTGCTGGTGCGCGCCCCGAAGGAGACCGTCTTCCTGTTGCTCGCCGACGGCGCGCCGCTGGAGGTGCGTGGCTTCCCGCCGGACTCGGCGGACGAGGTGTTGGCCCACGCGATGACCCTGGCCCTGGTGCGCCTGGGCATGGAGGACGAATCCGCCGGCGCGGTGGGCCGCGGCCTCTGCCTGGCGGCCGAGCCGGCACAGGCCGAGCCGTTGCGCCAGGCCCTGGGCGGGGAGGTGGACTTCGAGCCGCTCGCCGACGCCGAGGCGCTGCTGCAGGCGGGGCTTCGGGCGCGGGCCGAGGAGGGCCGCGCGACCTTCGACCTCACCCCGCCGGCGTGGATCGCCGAGGCCAAGGCCCTGCGCCAGAAGCGCCTGCTGCTCCTCGGCGGGTCCGCCTTCGGCGTGGTGTGGCTGCTCTGCGCGCTGACGCTTTTCTTCCTGCCGCGCGTCTACGCCAAGATGGCCGCCGACGTGCGCGCCGAGCTGGACGCCCAGCACGCGGCCTATGAGGAGGTCATGGCCCTGCGCAACCAGCTGGACCTGGTGCGGGCCTACGGCGACCGCAGCCAATCCGCCCTCGAGATGCTCCTGCTCATCTGCAAGAGCAAGCAGCCCAACGTCATCCTCAAGTCCTTCACCTACGACCGAACGAAGGACAGCACCGTGCGCGTGACGGGCCTGGCCGACACCACGGGCGACGTCTACGACCTCATCAACAAGCTGGAGGCCGACGAACGCATCGTGCGGGTGGACCGCGGCACGCAGGTGGCGTCGCTGGACCGCGCCACGGGGCGGCAGGCCTTCACCTTCACCCTGTATCTCCCCGTGCCCGAGGAAGAGGAGGAGGAGACCCGATGACCGAGCGCGACAAGAAACTCCTGGTGGTCTTCGCCTTCGTCGTGGCGTTGGGCGTGCTGGGCATCTGGCTGCCCAAGGCGCGCGTCGCCTGGGAGATGGCGCAGATGGACCTGGAGCGGAGCCGGACCCAGCTGGAGCGCGAGCGCGCCGTCGTGGCCCTGCGCCCCGTCATCGAGGAGCAGTACGGCCAGCTCCGCGCCACGATGCCCAGCTTCCCCGAGGGCGTCGCCCTCGACACCACCCACTGGCTGCCGCTGGTGGACAACCTCGCCACCGCCAACAACGTGAGCATCGTCCGCCGCGCCGTCGGCGCCGAGACCACCCACGGCACCGTCACCGAGCTGCCCATCCGCTGCACCGATTGGCAGGGCCGGCTGGATTCGCTCGTGGACTTCCTCTATCAGGTCGAGACCCAGCAGGGCGCGATGATGGACGTCCGCGCCATCACCGTCAGCCCTGACGCCAAGAACCCCGGCATGCTCAAGGGCACCTTTACCATCAATTGCGCCTACACGCGCCAAGCCGCCACCACCGACAAGGATTGACCATGCGCGACACCCCCCGTTCCCTTCTCCTCTTGCTGCTCCTGCTCTGCGTCGGCGTGGCGCAGGCGCAGACGCGCGCGCCCTCCCTCACCGGCCGCCGCACCACCGCCCGCCAGGGCCAGCAGGCCGCCACCGCGGCCGCCGCCACCTCGTCCACCGAGGTCGCCAAGCAGCTCGCCCAGGCCGAGCGCGGCAAGGGCGGCCGCCCCAAGCTGAAGTTCGACAACGCCCCCGCCGAGCTCTTCCTGCAGATCTACTCCCAGGTCACCCACCGCACCCTGCTCACCTCGCCCGACGTCCCCAAGGTCACCATGTCCCTCCGCTCCACCGATGAGGAGGAATGGACCGACGAGGAGTACCTCCAGGCCATCGAGCAGCAGCTCCAGCTCAACGGCATCGGCCTGATTCCCGTGGGCGAGCGCTTCGTCCTCGTCGTGCCCTTCAAGTCCATCGGCCAGCAGGGCATCGAGACCTTCCTGGACATCCCCGAGGGCGGCCGCCACCCCGAGCAGGGCCAAATCGTCCGCCAGATACTCACCCCCAAGAACATCTCCGCCGAGGAGGCCCAGAAGGTCATCGAGAGCTTCAAGCGCCCCGACGGCCAGATCCAGTACCTCGAGCGCACCAACTCCCTCCTCGTCACCGACACCCAGGAAAACGTCAACCGCATGATCGAGATCCTGGAGTTCATCGACAAGCCCCTCCCCGTCCTCGAGGAGGTCAACGTCTACCCCATCAAGTACGCCAAGGCCGCCGACATCAAGACCGCACTCGAGGAGTTCGTCGCCGCCAGCCGCGAGCAGGACGAGACCACCAAGCGCACCACCGCCGCGCCCCGCCCCAGCAACTCCCTCAGCGGCGGCATGCGCCCCGGCGCCTCGCGCGTCCTCCCCGGCGTCACCCGCCCGCAGACCGCCCAGCCCGTGCCCGACTCCGCCATCGGCGACGCCCTCGTCTCCGACGCCGACCGCGGCATGATCCGCGGCAAGGTCCAGATCATGGCTGACGAGCGCTCCAACCAGCTCATCATCGTCACCCGCCCCTCCAACATGGCCTTCTTCGAGCGCATCATCAAGGTCCTCGACATCGAGACCGCCCCCGAAATCGCCGTCGAGGTCATCCGCCTCAAGTACGCCCAGGCCGAGACCGAGGATTCGAACAAAGGCGTGGCCGACCTCCTCAACGAGCTCATCGACAACGCCTCCTCCTCCAAGGACGACGACAACAACACCCGCAACACCGCCAACCAGGCCGGCAACCAGAACCTCACCCGCCGCGCCCGCCAGGTCGAGGCCTCCCTCCCCGCCGCCACCAAATCCCGCATGGGCGAGCTCAAGAAGGAGAACATCAAAATCCTCGCCGACTCCCGCATCAACGCCGTCATGGTCATGGCCTCCCCCGCCGACCTCGCCGCCATCAAGGAGATCATCGCCGCCATGGACGTCCCCGTCGCCCAGGTGCTCATCGAGACCGTCGTGCTCAACGTCTCCCTCGGTGACAACTTGGCGACAGGCATGCAGTGGGTTAAACGTGTTTCTGGAGGAAGCAAGTATCGCGACTCATACGGTGGCGGTGGTGCTCCGTCAGGTGCGGGGGTAGGCCCCTCTAACCTCTTTGATGACTCGACGACGGATTATAAGAACACAGATGACGATGAGGGAAGTACGCAAGAATACACAGAAACTGTTCGGACGGTTGCAGAGAATATTGGTGCCATTAGCGGTGGTATGCAATATCTTGCCACTATCGACAAGCTCAATTTGGATTTCCTTATCTATGCTGCTTCTAGTGATACGCGGACACAAGTACTCACTTCGCCCGTCCTTATGACGCAGGACAATAAGGAAGCAACGCTGGAGAGTACAAGTCTGGCTTATCTCTACAACGGCATGAAGTACATGGGGTACTCTGGGTCGAGCTACAACTCTGGTTACCAACCTGACATCTCCCAAGAGGAAATTGGTCTGAACATTACCGTCACGCCGCGTATCAATCCTGATGGCACCGTTGTCCTCGACTTTGAGGAGACTTTCCAGAATCTTGGTCCCGAGCAAGAAGTCCCGGGGTCCGGCGTGGATGGTGAGTCCTCCATGTGGCCGACGCCTGTGACTCGTAAGATTTCCGGTTCCGTCGCGGTAGACAATGGGCAGACGGTTGTTATTGGTGGTCTCGTTACCCAGAACCGTACGGAGTCCGAGGCGGGTATTCCCTTCTTGAAGGACATCCCGTGGATCGGTAAATATCTCTTCGGTTATACGGACTACTCTGATGAGCGCGATGAGTTGCTCGTCTTCCTTACGCCTTATGTCTTCCAGAATTCCGAGGAGGCCCAAGCCGAGGCTAAGCGCCGCAAGGACTATCTTGACGCTGCTGGTGTCTGGAACAAGGGGTGGTCCAACTCCGAGTTGGCCGATGTAATGGACGAGCAAGAGATGCTCCGTCGCGAGAAGCTGAAGCGCGCCTACGAGGACAAACAGTTCACGGCCTCCCAGGAGCGCGTGAAGGCGCGGCGGGAGCATGACCGCAAGATGCTGGACTTGCTCGAGGACTCCATCCGCATCAAGAGCGAAGACCTCGAGGACGAGCGCGAGGACCTCTCCCCGCGCGAAATCCGCGACCGCGAACGCGAGATCGCCAACGAACGGCAGATGCGCGACGCCCTCTACAGCGAGATTGAGGCGGACGGCGGCGCGGTGCCGGAGGAGGCGCCCGCGCCGGACCCCGACGCGGCGTTGTTGCGCCCCATGATCGTGATTGAGCCTCAAGAGGAGGAATAAGATGGAATTGACCCAGGAACAGATTGAGCAGGTCCGCCGTTGGCTGGACGAAGGCGCCTCCCTCAGCGACGTGCAGGCGCGCATCCGCAGCGAGTTCGGCCTGCACCCCACCTTCTTCGACGTGCGGATGCTGGTGATGGACATCGGCGCGCAGGTCAAGGACAAGGTCGTCCAGGTCGACGCCGACGACGTCACCAAGGCCAAGCTCCCGCCCAAGCCCGGCGCGGACGCCGCCCCCGCGGCCCCCGGCGCCGTCACCGTCACGGTCGACGCCATCCAGTCCGCCCCCGGCGTGCTCGTCTCCGGCTCCGTCACCTTCTCCGACGGCAACAAGGCCCGGTGGCTCTTCGACCAGATGGGCCGCTTCGGCCTCGAGCCCGAGCTCCCCGGCTACCAGCCCTCCGCCGAGGACTTTCGCGCCTTCCAGACCCAGCTCCAGGCCGAGCTCTCCCAACGCGGCTACTGATTGGAAGTTCGGAAGCTTGGAGGCTTGGATGTTTGGCAACGCCCTGACGGGCGACGGACAGAGATGAAAGCGAGCTGGCTTGGAGGCTCTGACAAGTGGTGGCGGGGGATACGCCCCCGCTTCTTTTTGTTGGCTCTGCTCTTTTCTGCTGTGACGTTCGCGGCCTTCGTGCACGCCCAACGCACACAAACGGACGAGGGGGCGTGGGGCAACGCCCCACCCAAAAGCCAAGCCTCCAAACCTCCAAGCCTCCAAACTTCCAAGGAGACGGCACCGGCTTCGCCGGTGACCGTCTCCTTCATGGGCGGCTACGACCCGGACCGCCCCGAGGGCGCCGTCACACGGCAGATCGTCGCGCTGGCCCGGGAGCGTCCCGAGTTGCGTCCCACCAAATGGGGCGGCCTGTGGCTCCCCGGCGCGGGCGGCCGCTCCCCCCTCCTCCTGGCCATGGCCGGCGGCAACGCCCCGGACATCTACCAGGTCTGGTTCCACATCGCCCAGAACGACATCCGCAACGGCTTCCTCATGCCGCTCGACCGCTGGCTCGGCCCGAACGGCGACGACTGGGAGGGCTGGGCGCGCGTGCCCGAGCTGTGGCGCCGCGTCGCCACCGCCGACGGCCACGTCTACGCCCTGCCCTCAGCCTCCGTCTCCTACTACGGCATCATCTACCGCAAAGACCTCGTGCGCCGCGCCGGCCTCGACCCCGAGCGCCCGCCCGAAACCTGGCAGGCCTTCTGGCGGTGGTGCCAGGCCCTCACCCGCCCCGGCCAACGCGCCTTCGGCGTCTGCGAGGCCCCGTGGAACTGGCTCCCTTGGCTCCAGTCCGCCGGCGGCAGCCCCATCGTGCAGAGCAGACTCTCGCGTCTGCGCGGCACCCCCGTCGACTTCCCCATGGAGGCCACGCGCTGCTTCACCGAGGACGGCGAGGACCTCTCCGACGTCCCTCCCGTCTGGCGCGCGGCCTTCGATTCCCCCGAGGCCCTCGCCGCCGCCGAGTTCCTCCGCCGCCTGGCCTGGGCCCCGTGGGTCCGCCACCCTCGGACCGGCGAGCCCGTCGACCTCACCCCTGCCGAGGCCCGCGCCGGCCACGCCCGCCGCGACGGCCAAGTCCTCCACTTTTCCCCCGAGGACGTCCAGGAGGGCGTCGCCCTCAAGCTCCCCCTCAACAACGACCCCGCCCCCTTCATCCGCGGCGAGGTCGCCGCCATGTTCGCCGGCACCGAGGCCCTCGAGCGCATCACCGGCGAGGGCGGCCTCGACCCCGAGTCCATCGGCCTGATGCCCTTCCCCGCCGCCGAGCGTGGCCTCCCCCGCGTCTTCCAGGCGCACCGCCACTTCTGGGGCATCAGCGAAGGCGTCGCCCGCCGCCTCCCCGCCGAGCAGGACCTCGTCTTCGCCTGCCTGGAGCGCCTCGCCTCCCCCTCCCTCAACGACGCCTACATCCGTCAGCAGGTCCTCGAGGGCAACGCCCGCTGGTGCCACCCCGACGACCTCCGCCGCCTGGGCCTCGACGCCTACCTCGACGACATCCCCCCCGCCATCCGCCGCCTCTACGACGACCTCGACGCCGGCCGCATCGTCGCCCGCACCGAGCCCTTCGTCGGCTTCTGGCAGGGCGTCAGCGACCTCCTCCAACGCCGACTCCTCGGCCTTGTCCTCTCCGAGGAAGGCCGCGGCCTCGACGTCGCCGCCGCCCTCCGCGCCATCAACGACGACGCCAACCGCGGACTCATGTTCCGCGTCCCCGAGCAGGAACTCGACCGCCATCGCCCCCTGGCCCGCGCCATCCTCTTTGCCGTCGTCCTCGTCTTCCTCACCTTCCTCACCGTCGCCGTCCTCCGCCGTCGCTCCGCCCGCGCCCGCGAACGCGTGGAAGGGGATAGGGTCGCGTCCCCACCGTCGCCCCGCAGGGGCGGTCCGTTCTCCGTTCTCCGTTCTCCGTTCTCCCACGCGTGGACCCCGTGGTTGATGCTTCTCCCGGCATTGCTTTCTGTTGCCCTCTGGAGCTACTACCCCTTGCTCCAGGGCGTCCTCATGGCCTTCCGCGACTACCACATCGTCGGCGACAGCCCGTGGGTCGGCCTCGACAACTTCATCCTCGTGGCCACCGACTGGGGCTTCTGGGCCAGCGCCGGCCGCACCCTCAAATACGTCGCCCTCACCCTCCTCCTTGGCTTCCTCACCCCCGTCGTCCTCGCCGTCCTCCTCACCGAGATCCCCCGCGGCAAGGTCCTCTTCCGCACGCTCTACTTCCTCCCCCACCTCACCTCCACCCTCGTCGTCACCCTCCTCTGGCAGCTCCTCTACGACCCCACCGAGAACGGCATGCTCAATCAGCTCCTCGCCGCCCTCGGCCTGGGCCACCGCACCTGGCTCCAAGACCCCGCCCTCGCGATGGTCTGCTGCATCCTTCCCGGCGTCTGGGCCGGCGCGGGCATCTCCTCGCTCATCTACATCGCCGCCCTCCAAGCCCTCCCGCAGGACTACTACGAGGCCGCCGCCATCGACGGCGCCGGCTTCTGGGGACGCGTCCGCCACGTCCTCCTTCCCCAGCTCCTCCCCCTCATGGTCATCAACTTCGTCGGCGCCTTCATTGCCGCCTTCCAAAGCATCGGCGGCATCTTCCTCCTCACCTTCGGCGGCCCCGGCGACGCCACCAACGTCCTCTCCCTCGCCATCTGGAAAGAGGCCTACAACAACCTCCGCATGGGCACCGCCACCACCATGGCCTGGTTCCTCGGCGTTGGCCTCATCGCCTTCACCTACCTCCAATTCCGCATCCTCCGCCGCGTCGAGTTTCGCCGCGCCGAGGAGAATTGAGAGAACAGAGAACAGAAAACAGAGAACAGAACGCGCGCAAACGCGCGACAGGCCCCGCAAAAGCGCAAAAGACAACGTGGCTATCCCGCTTAGGCAAAGCCTCAGTGGGCCTCTGTGTATGCCTCCGTGACCCCCTGTGATCTCCAACAAGGGCACACGCTGCGGCAAAAGGAACCTCAATGGGTTCGTCGGAGTGTCCGACAAAGAATGCCTATAATTATAGCAACCTTTCCGTTCTGAGTCAAGCGCTATTTTCAGTCCTGCGTGCGCTAGCACGCCCTCAATCTGCAACCAATCTGCGCAATCTGCGGTTCCCTTGCGCCGCGCGGGACGCTGTGTCCCCCGACTTTCCCCGGGCAGGGGCCGGCCCGGATGGCCTCACGAGGCGGGGCGGAGGTCGTTCCAGATGGCACGGAAATGGGTGAGGAGGGCCTCGCGGCGGGCGGCAATCACCTCGTTTGAGAAGGAGGTCGGCAGGTCGTAGAGCAGGTCACGGATGTCGGTGGAGAGCTTGGCGCGGGCGCTCTCGCTGGCCCAGAAGTCCGGCTTGCCGAACACGCCGCGCACGGTCGCCAAGATTTGCTTGGCCACCCGCTTGGCCTTCGCCATGTCCTCCTTGGAGAGCGCGACCCCACTGCGGATCACGTCATAGACCGCCAACTCCTCCTCGCTCTCGAATCCCTCCCGCACATAACGGTTCTGCTCCTCCGTCAGGCGCTTGGAGAGCTCCAGCAATTCCAAGAAGAGCCGTTCGGTGGCCTCGGGGTCCTGGCAGGCGTTGTAGGCCTCGGCGAGCGCCTCGTAGGCCTTCAGGAAGTCGGTGCGGACGGGGTTCTTGCGCGCGAGCGCCGTCGCCTTGGCCTTGATCCGCTCCAACACCTCCTCCATCATCAGGCGCTTGTGCGAACTTCGCCGGAAGGCGTCGGCCAGGCGGCCGAAGTCGATGGCGGAGAGGTCGAGCGGCTCGGCGACGGCCTTGCCCGTGTCCGTCTCGACATGGACATAGGCGTCGACGATCCGTTGGATGGTGGCGGAGAGGTCCGTGACGTCAATCTCGCGCCGGCGGCTCTCGAAGAAGGCCGAGATGGCGCGGTGGGCCTCCCGTTCGTCGATTTCCTCCTCCGTCAGGCTCTCTCGCCCGATGAGCGCCGCGGTATGGGTGAGCATCCGCACGGCGGCGAGATAGGCCGCCTTGTTCTCGGCGCTTTGGCTGACGGCCTCAGCGGCGTCGGCCAACGCCTGCAGGCGCTCCGTGGCCGTCACCGCGCCGAAGAGCCGCTCAATCGCGAAGCCACCCTCCTCCAGGCGCCGCGTGGCCTCGGCCAACGCCTCGCGGAAGCGCGCCACGAGCGCGTCCAAATCTTGGAAGGGATCCTGCCCCGCCGCGCCCGCGACGTTCGTGTAGTCGGCCAACGCCTTGCGGAGGGCGTCGACGATGCCGATGTAGTCCACCACCAGCCCGCCGACCTTCCCGGCGTCCACGCGGTTCACGCGGGCGATGGTCTGCATCAGCGTGTGGGCCTTCAGCGGCTTGTCCAGATAGAGGCAGCTCAGCGGCTTCACGTCGAAGCCCGTCAGCCACATGGCGCAGACGAAGACCAGCCGTAACGGGTCCTCGCGGTCCTTGAAGCGCTTGTCCAGCCGCTTCTGCTCCATGAGGTCCCGATGCGGGCGGATGTCCAGCCCATGCTTCTCGAAGACGGTCTCTTCGCCCTGCGCCTTGCTCACCACCACGGCCATCTCGGTGTCTTCCATGGAAGCCATCTCTGACGAAATCCGACATATGTGATACGCTAAGTTGCACGAAACGCTGAGCGACAAAATAAGCGGCAAAAGGAGTTGCGATTAAGATGTTTTAGTATCCCCCTTACAGACTCTTATTCTCTCCGTCATTGGGTTCAAACAACGTCAATTGGCACGCGATTGGCGGCGTGGCACGCTGAGAGCTTCCACCCCCGTTCGCCTCATCTTCCATCGCTTCCAGAAGACGTTTTCCCATGCGCGTAATGAGGGGGACGACAAGTGCATTCCCCATCGCAAAGTAACGGAACTTTTCAGGCACGCCAGGTACATCTGTCCATCCATCAGGGAAGCCGTTCAAGCGTTCACATTCCACGGGTGTGAGGATACGTAAACGTCCGGTTTGTGCGTCAGTGATAACGTGGGATGATCGGTTGACAGATCCCTCACTGGTGAGCATCGTCCTCGCAGGAAGTTCAAGCGCATCTGGAAATCGTACAGGGCCTTCCGAGAAGAAGTAGGGGTCTCCGTTTGGCTTGACGCGGGGGATACGCTTTGCGCCCTTTAAGAATTTCCATTTATCCAGAGCTCCATTGAGGAAGAAACGGGCCGGAACTTCATCTGTCAATCTGATTTTCCCAAGCGGCGTTGGAGGTTCGTGGACAGGGGTTGTCTCAAAGGAAAGGACTTTCCCATCAGACATCACGCCAGCTGAATAAAACGGAGCAGCGAACGAGTCTGAGACATTTGCCAAATCTGGGAATTCCACCGGACCGACAGAGGTCTGCGTGTATTTACGTTCATCTGCCATATCCCCCTCAATAGGGAAAGCCTTCGCGAAGAAGCCATCGTGCAAAATAGTGTCTTTCAGCGCATAGTCCGCATCTTCCTTAATGTGATTCGCCAAGGCTTCACCTAAGGCTGTATCTTTTCGATAAGCGAAAATAAACGTCCGACGGCGTCGTTGAGCGTTTCCATAATCCGCAGCATTGACGACTCGCCATTCCACAGCATAGCCTTGGTCAAGCAGGCAACGCAGAATGACTCCAAAATCTCGGCCTCTTTGTTTTGTCGGGGACTTGAGTAGCCGGTCGACATTTTCCAATAGTACGTATTGGGGATGATGTTCCGTAATGACATCATTAATCGACCACCACAAGACCCCTTTTTTGCCTTCCATCCCTTGCGCACCGGTTCGCGCTACGGAATAATCCTGACAGGGGAAACCGCCGACAAGTAAGTCGTGCTCTGGGATTTCATTTTTGACAAGGGCAATGTCTTGGTTTACGTGGTTCGGTCCAGCCCCAAAGTGATGAGTATAACAGGTGAACGCGTGTTGAACTGTTTTCCCAGGTTCCCACTGGTTTGCCCAAACTGTCTTGAATCGTTCAGAAACTTGTTCAAGGCCAAGACGGAATCCGCCGACCCCTGCGAACAATTCCACCACGCGAATATCTTTGTTTTCTCTCATTGCCTTGCCCCAATCACCTGTTCGATGTATGGCTTGTTAAACCAGAAGCCTTGTTTGGTGATAGTGCGACCATCCGGCAACAAATCTGTGTCCAACCCGTCATGTCCATGTGGGCGTACATGGGCAATACGATTGTCTTTGGATTTGGGCAAGTCATTCTTAGTCCCGTTTCCTTTCTTCCAAAGTCTCACGCCACGGCGAATGGTTTGACGCGTTTGCTCCCATACTTTACTGACTTCATTCAAATCAGACTCCGGCATATGCCAGAAAACTGTTCGCCAAAGCCGAATTTCTCCGTCCTTTCCTTCTTTAAAAACCACAAAGAAGAACTTTCGAGTTCGCAACAATTCTCCGAATCTTGATTCTTCCCATGATGGTTCTTCCAGCAATTCCGCGATTCGGAAGGCGGGAAAGGAAATGTGCTCCTTCATTCGACCGTTCTTATTGACGAAAACAGTTTTTGCATAAATCCCAGCCTTTTGGAACTCTTCTGTATCCGTCAATGGTCCCTTGATACCATAAATTGCAGAAACAATTTGAGCACGAACGTTTTTGGCTTTTCCACTAAGACCAAAATGAGACTCAAGCGCCTGTTGTGTCCACCCAATGTAGGGACGAATCATATCTTGGATATAATCCTCAAACCGACTCTTCAAGGCAGAGGCGTCACGAATAAGTTTCTCATCCGGGGCCTTCCCAAATGCTTGATTGATAACACGTGTCATATACGTTGCCTTTAACGCATAAGCTCTTTGCATGGCAAGAATCGGTGAATATGGTTGGCGACGTAAAGTGGCGTTGTTTGGGCCTTTGGGGCAAGCCGAAAGATAGGTTGTTTCTGCTTCAGACAACAGGTGTGCCTCCCCCGCACGAATTTTCCCGACAATCCACGCCCAATCCTGCTCGATGATCTTTAAATCTTCATATGAAAACTGATGCAAAAATGCGGCTGCAATACGAAAGTCCGCACGTTGTACGTCTTTCTTGTACTCATATGGCAGAATCAGCATTGTTTCGCATTTCTTCCAAAACGAACTATCAAAGAAGTTGGCCTTCTCTGCCTCCTCCATATAGTCAATGATATTACAGACCAACCTCTCTTTTGCCCGAATCTTCTTATCCTTTCTCCGGACAAACGGTGTTACCTTCAGTTCTACTTTTGCCTCTGGAAAGTCATATTCCGCACGACTGTTTGGCGAAAAACCAAACCAACCTTCTTCTACGACTTGTCCTAGACTTCCTTTGTTGCCAGTGTGCGACAATCGTCCGTGGATATCCAGTTCCCCAAACGTCTTACCTACCACGCCTTTCGCGCGCGCCAACACTTCTTCTTTTGTCTTGTACTGTCCATTCATGACACTCATTATACCGCAATCAATAAGAATCATGCGACACTTTCAAGATAACGTCTCGCTTGTAAGGCGTAAAAGTGCTCCTGCGGTGCGAATTTCTGAAGAAAGTATTCGTAGATGCGGCCGAAGACGTCGCCGCCGATGGTGTCGAGGACGGGGTCGTTGAAGGTGCGCACCAGGTCGGCCAGGATGGCCGGCGGCAGCTCGCCGTACTGCTTGGGGAGGACGCCCGCGAGATCGGGGGACTCGGCCTCGATGGCGGCCATGGCGGCGTTCAGCGCCTCGGCCAGGTTTTCGTCTCCCGGCAGGGCCGCCAAACGGTCGTAGCGCGCGGCCTCGGGGAGCCAGAGCACACCGTTGCCTGTGTAGTCCGCCTTTTCGATGTCGTCGATGTCGCGGGAGCGGCTGTTGGGATTATTCTTTCTCTTCTGCTCCAACTTCTCCGTCTGCCGGCGGAAGCGTCCCCACGCGTAGCGCAGGAAGATGAGCCCCATCACGGGCATGCAATATTGGCTCGACGTCAGCTTGGAGTTCGAGCGCAACGCGTCCGCCGACTCCCAAAGCCGCGCCTCCAGCGCCCTCAGCCGCTCATTCCACGCCATCGTCTCTGCCATCGTCGTTCCTTTCCGGTCTTTCCCATAGGATACCACAACCGCCCACCCACCGTCAGCGGGGCGTTCGGAGGCTTGGCGGCGCCTCCTTTTCCGCGAAGACGCAAAGAGTGCGGGTGCTCCGGCGGGGACGGTCCCCGCCGTCCACCCGCCCTTCACGACTTACGGGAACGTCCTATTGGTCCTATTGGTCCTACCGTGTCGCCTGGAGGCATGTCCGCAGGACGTGCCGCGGGTGCAGGGGGAGCTTCCCCCTGCCGGGGTTCAAGGG
>DVOR01000157.1 GCA_018713405.1 Candidatus Spyradenecus faecavium
GTCCTTGCGCACCACGATGGGGTCGATTCCCAGCGCGGCGGCGAGCGCGGCCCCGGAGGCGTGGCTCCGCCCGTCCCGCCCCAACTCGCGCAGCACGCGCAGGTAGAGCGGCAGGCGGTGCAATGCCCTGGAGCCGAACGCCGCCATCACGCCTCCGGCTCGTCCGTTTCCTCGGCCGCGGGCGCCTCCGGCTCATCCGTTTCCTCGGCCGCCGGCGTCTCGGGCTCGGCGGGCGGCTCGTCGAAGAATTCCCCGCCCACGTCGTAGCTGATGAGGCGGCAGTCCAGCGGGCCGTTCTTGAAGGGGAGGATGTCGCGGTGGCGCAGGTGGATCTTCAGCGAGAGTGGGCGCGACGAGGTGAAGACCCAGGCGCGCCAGCCCTCGGGCACCGTGCCGCGCAGCCAGTCGCCGATGCCCTCGTAGAGCGGCGCCAGGCTCTCCTCGTCCTCCAGCCGCTCACCGTAGGGCGGGTTCATGAAGATCACGCCGGGCGTCTTGGGCAACGGCGTGTCCGTGAAGTCCTCCGCGAAGAAATCGACGTTCTGGCCCACGCCCGCGGCGTTCGCGTTGCGGTCGGCGATGTCCACCGCCTCGTCCTCCCAGTCCACGCCGATGATCTTGGGCAGGTCGGGGTCGTCGAAGGGCCGCTCGGCGGCCTTGGCCTGGGCGGTCATCTCGCGCCAGATCTCATGGGGCGAGGCGCCGAAGCGCTTGCGGGCGGAGACGCCGGCGCGCTCGCCGGGGATGATGCTGTCCCAGCCCTTGAGGTGCATGAAGGCGAAGTCGCCGCGCAGGAGCCCGGGCGCCATGTTGCGCGCGAGCATCGCCGCCTCGATGGCCGGCGTGCCCGACCCGCTGAAGGGCACCACGAAGGGCGACTTGCGGTCCCACCCCGTGGCGAGCACGCAGGCCGCGGCCAGCGCCTCCTGCATCGGCGCCACCCAGCCTTCCTTGCGGTAGCCGCGGCGGGAGAGCGACGAGCCGGAGGTGTCGATGTAGATTTTCGCGTGCGTGCCCTCCCACCACAGGAAGACCGCTGCGCCGGGCGTCCCCTCGGTCAGGCGCGAGCCGAAGGTCCGCTCGAACCGCCGCTTGAGGGTCTGGAAGTCGATGCGCGAGATCGGCAGCTCGCCCGACATCAGGTCGTAGCCGTCCACCTCCACCAGCAGCTCGGCGCGCTCCTGCCCGTCGGGCAGCTCCGCCAGCCAATCCTCGAGCGCGGCGCGGACCACGCGCATGGCCCCGCGCAGGGGGGCGCGCTTCTCGTAGAGCGTCCGCCCGTCGGCCTCCACGCGCACGGGCACGTAGTCGCCCACCGTGGGGCGGCGGCCGCACTTGTCGCGCATCCGGTCGACGATGGCGTCCTTCAGGCGCAGGGTGGGCATGCGGGTGTCGCGGATGCTCTCCACGTTGGTCGTCGCGTTGCTCACGAAGAAGGGCTGGTCCACGTCCAGCACCTGCTCCCACGGCGCGTAGTAGGCCAGCCGGTACAGGTCGTCCAGCGTGCGGCAACGCACCTCCTGCACGAAGGGCCACAGCACGCGCTGCGCCGTGCGCAGGCACAGGTTCAGGCGCAGGATGTCGCGGCACGCGTTCGTCGCACGGATGCCCACCATCGTCTCGTTGTCGCCCAGGATCTCATAGCCCAGCTCCGTCAGCTCCTGCCGCAGGAAGGGCACGATGCCCTTGCCGCAGGTGATCGCGAGCGTCGTCTTGTCTTGCCACAGGTTACGCATCCAGACCCTCCTCAGCGGTCTCCTCGCCCGTCGTCACCTTGTCCAACGGCTTGCTCAGCCGCTCCAAGGTCCGGGCATTCTCTTCGTTGGCCTTGAGGGCGGCCTCCAGGCTCTTGGCCACCTTCCCGTTCTGCTCGGCCAGGGCGCCCAACTGCTTCTTCACCTTGCCCAACAAATCCATCACCTTCACGGCGGATTTCTGCACCGCCAGCGTGCGGAAGCCCATCTGCAACGCGTTGATCAGCGCCGCCAGCGTCGTGGGCCCGGCCAACAGCACCTTGTACTCCGCATGGAGCTTGTCCACCACCTCCGCCTGCCGCGTCAGCTCCTGATAGAGCCCCTCCGTCGGCAGGAAAAGGATCGCGAAGTCCGTCGTGTGCGGCGGGTCGATGTAGCGGTTGCGCACGTCCTTCGCGAAGTTCGTCACGCGCTCGGCCAACGCCTTGGCCGCGGCCGCTTCCGCCTCCGCGTCGCCCGCCTCCGCCGCCCGCACCAGCCGCTCATAGTCCTCCTGCGGGAACTTGGCGTCGATGGGCAGATACACCTTCTGCCCCTCTTCCGCCCCCGGCAGCACGATGGCGTACTCCACCACCCGCTTCGCCGCGCGCGGGTTCGGGTGCGCGTTCTGCTCAAACTGCCCCGGCGCCAGCATGTCCCGCAACAGGTTCCCGAGCTGGAACTCCCCCCACGTCCCGCGCGCCTTCACGTTCCCCAGCATCTTCGAGAAGGTCGCCACGCTCATGCGCAGCTCCCCCACGCCGCCCTGCAGCGGCTCCAGCTTGGCCAGCCGGTCGCGCACCTCGTCCAGCAACGTCGAGACCTTCCCGAAGTCGGCCTGGAACCGCGCCTCCACCGCCTTGCCCACCTGCGCCGGCACCTGCTCGGCCACCAACGCCCGCATCTCGCCCAGCTGCCCGCGCATCTCGTCGCGCCGGGAACGGTCGCTCTCCGTCGCCTCGGAACGCCCGCGCGCCAGCTCGTTGCGCAGACGCTCCTCCAGCGCCAGAAGCGCCTCGGGCGACGCCGCCGGCGCGGCCGCCGGCGGCTTCCTCAGCAACAGCGCCGTCAGCAGCCCGATCGCCGCCAACAGCAGGATCAGGAGCGCGACATCCATCACGCCATCGCCTCCGCCAGCGCCCGGCCGAACTCGGAGCACTTCACCTCGCGCGCGCCCTCCATCAGCCGCGCGAAGTCATAGGTCACCACCTTGTCCGCGATCACCTTGTCCATCGCCGCGATGATCTTGTCCGCCGCCTCCGTCCAGCCCATGTAGCGCAGCATCATCTCGCCCGACAGGATCAGCGAGCCCGGGTTCACCTTGTCCAGCCCCGCGTACTTCGGGGCCGTCCCGTGCGTCGCCTCGAAGACCGCCACGCCCGTGGCGTAGTTGATGTTCGCGCCCGGCGCGATGCCGATGCCGCCCACGCACGCCGCCAGCGCGTCCGACACATAGTCGCCGTTCAGGTTCAGCGTCGCGATCACGTCATACTCCGCCGGCCGCGTCAGGATCTGTTGCAGGAACGCGTCGCAGATGCAATCCTTCACCACGATCTCACGCCCCGTCCGCGGGTTCTTGAAGCTGCGCCACGGCCCCTCGCCGATCTTCTGCGCCCCATACTCCCGCTCCGCCAGCGCGTAGCCCCAATCCCGGAACGCACCCTCCGTGAACTTCTGGATGTTCCCCTTGTGCACCAGCGTCACCGACTTGCGGTCATTCGCGATGGCGTACTCGATGGCCGCCTTGATCAGCCGCTCGCTCCCCTCGCTCGAGACCGGCTTGATGCCGATCGAGCTCGTCTCCGGGAAGCGGATCTTCTTCACCCCCATCTCCTTCGTCAGGAAGTCGATGACCTTCTTCACCTCAGGCGTGCCGCTCATCCACTCGATGCCCGCGTAAATGTCCTCCGTGTTCTCACGGAAGATCACCATGTCCGTCAGCTCCGGATGCAGCACCGGCGAAGGCACCCCCTTGAACCACCGCACCGGCCGCAGGCACACATAAAGGTCCAACAGCTGCCGCATCGCCACGTTGATCGAGCGGATTCCCCCGCCCACCGGCGTCGTCAGCGGCCCCTTGATCGAGACCAGGCAATCCCGGCACGCCGCGATCGTCTCATCCGGCAGCCACGTGTTCGGGCCATAGACCGCGTTCGCCTTCTCCCCCGCGTAGACCTCCATCCACGCGATCTTCCGGCTGTCCCCATACGCCGCCTTCACCGCCGCGTTCCACACCGTCATCGCCGCCGCCGTGATGTCCGGCCCCGTCCCGTCACCCTCCACGAACGGGATGATCGGGCAATCCGGCACCCGCAGGCGCCCATCCTCGCCCATCGTGATCTTCTCGCCGAACGCCGGTTCAACAATCTTCTCGTAAGCCATCTGCAACTCCTGTCTTGTAAAGAAACGCCCCATTATACCATATTTCCCCACCCCGCCACCCGCCTCTCCCCGCCAAGACCGCGGAAGAAGGGAACCGCCGATTCCGCCGATTGAAGCCGATTCGGGGCGTGCTGCCGCCCGCAGGACTGCCAGAATAGGAAACCGCAGATTGCGCTGTGTCTCCCAAGCTTTCCCCGGACACCGTTGGCTCCTAGGCTCGGCGTGGGGGAAATCTGTTACAATGGGGGCGATGAACGATGTGTTGCGTGAGAAGCTGAAGCACTTGCCTGAGAAGCCGGGGTGTTATCTCTACCGGGATCGGGCGGGGACGATCATCTATGTGGGGAAGGCGGTGAACCTGCGGCGGCGGGTGCAGAGTTATTTCCGGGCCTCGACGATGCGCCATGCGCCGCCGAAGCTGCGCAGCCTGGTGCACCACGTGGAGGACCTGGAACTGCGGGTGGTGCGGACGGAAGCCGAGGCGTTGCTGACCGAAAGCCACCTGATCAAGACCTACCGCCCCCGCTTCAACATCCTCCTGCGCGACGACAAACGCTACCTCTCCCTCAAGGCCGACCCGGACCGCCCCTTCCCGCGGATCGTGACCTGCCGCATCGTGCGCGACGACGGCGCGCGCTACTTCGGCCCTTTCCCTTCCTCCACCGTCGTCCGCGCCGCGCTGGACTTCACCGAGAAGCGTTACGGCCTACGCAAGTGCGGCAGCCTGAACCCCTGCCCGGATGACCACACCCACTGCATGGCCGACGTGATCCGCTTCTGCACGGCCCCCTGCCTGGGGCGCATCTCCGAGGCCGACTACCGCGCGCGTTTCGACGAGGCGTGCGCCTTCCTGCGCGGGGAGCGCCCCGCCGTCATCGAGGAGGTGCGCCAACAGATGCTCGAGGCCTCGGCCAAGGAGGACTTCGAGCGGGCCGCGCGTCTGCGCGACACCTGGCTGGCGCTGAAGGAGCTCACCCGCGAGCGGGCCCGCGCCCGCCTCATCCCCGCGATGAAACGTCCGACGGCCGAGGAGGGCCTGGCGCAGTTGGCGGAGCTGCTGGGCCTCGACCGCCCGCCGCGCGTGATCGAATGCTTCGACATCTCGCACCTGATGGGCACGCACACGGTGGCCTCGATGGTCGTCGCCGTCGACGGGATGCCCGACAAGCGCCGCTACCGCCGCTTCCGCGTCCGCACCGTCTCCAACGACGACCCGCACGCGATGGCCGAGGTCATCCGCCGCCGCTACACCCGCGTCCTCAACGAAGGCCTGCCGCTGCCCCACCTCATCCTCTGCGACGGCGCGGAGCTGCAGGTGCGCGCCACGCGGGCCGTCCTCCGCGAGCTCTGCCTCTTCGACGCCATCCCCGTGGCGGGCCTGAACGAGCACTTCGAGGAAATCGTCCTCGACGACGGCCGCCCCAACCTCATCCTCCCGCGCGACTCACCCGCCCTCCAGGTCCTCATCCGCCTGCGCGACGAGGCCCACCGCTTCGCCATCACCTTCAACCGCGCCCTGCGCCTGCGCGCCCTCAAGGAATCCGTGCTCGACGAACTCCCCGGCATCGGCCCGGCCCGCAAGCGCCAATTGCTCGCGGCCTTCGGGTCGCTCCGCCGCCTGGCCGCCGCCTCCGAGGAAGAGATCGCCGCGCAGCCCGGCATCACCCCCGCCCTCGCCAAGGCCATCAAAGAGGCCCTCCGCGTGCGCGTCCACGACTTCGACTGACCACCCCGCCGCCGAAAGGCGTGCGCGGGCAAAGAAAAACCCGCCCGGACAATGTCCGTGGCGGGGTGGGGTTGTGTGTCTGTGTAGGAGAATGTCAAAAACAAGGCGTATTATACGACAAGACCCTCTCTTTATGCAAGTCTTTTTTTCATCTTTTTTCACCGCCCCCCGGCAATGCCGCCCGGGGAAAGGTCCCTCCCCGGCCGCGCAGGCCCCTTCATGAAACCCTAAAGGGTCCGAGGCGAAACCCTAAGGGGTTCGACCCAAAACCCTAAGGGTTTCGGGGCAAACCCTTAAGGGTTTCGGAAATGCATCAGCACTTATTTCGAATGGGCCGCTTGACGGCCCATCCCGAAAGCGTGTAAGCTACCCGCCCGCAAGGGCGGCGGTGGGGGCCAAGCCCCCACACCCCGGGGCGCGCAGGAGATTCAGGAGGACCAAGAGATTCAGGAACGCCCCTACGGGGCGACGGATGTGGCTGTCGGCCAAACCTCCAAGCCTCCAAACTTCCAAGCTTCCCCCCCTGTGTCCTTTGTGGTGAATCCACACTGGCAGACCCGCGTGCGCTAGCACGCCCTTAATCTGCAACCAATCTGTGAACTACCGAAGGTCTTTCGAGCGAAGCGAAGAAACATCTGCGGTTTCCCCTCCAGCGTCCTGCCGGCGGCAGCCGGCCCCTAATCGGCTTCAATCGGCGGAATCGGCGGTTTCCCTCCCCCAATAATATGGTATCATGGGGGAGTAACCAAGGAGCGAATCGATGGGCATGACGTTGGATGAGGTGTTGGCGCGCTTCCGCGAGGAGGCGCAGGGGAACCTTGCGGTCATGGGGTCCCGCTTCGAGGGTTTGGTCCACAACCTCCT
>DVOR01000158.1 GCA_018713405.1 Candidatus Spyradenecus faecavium
CTTGTCGGGTAAGTTCCGACCTGCACGAATCTTGTAACGATATGGGCACTGTCTCAACGAGGAGCTCGGTGAAGTTGTAATGCCGGTGAAAATGCCGGATTCCCGCGGAAGGACGGATAGACCCCATGAACCTTTACTGTAATCTGACACTGGTACTCGATCCGCCGTGTGTAGCATAGCCGGGAGCCTTGGAAGGCGCATCGTCAGGTGCGCCGGAGGCATCAGTGAAATACCGGTCTCTGCGCGTTGGGCATCTAACCCCGACCCGTTTCCGGGCGTGGGACACTGTCAGAGGGTCAGTTTGACTGGGGCGGTTTCCTCCCAAACAGTAACGGAGGAGTTCGAAGGTCACCTCAGCACGGACAGCAACCGTGCGTCGAGCGCAAGGGTAGAAGGTGGCTTAACTGCGAGAGGGACACCTCGAGCAGATGCGAAAGCAGGACCTAGTGATCCGGCGGTAACTCGTGGCAGTGCCGTCGCTCAACGGACAAAAGGTACTCTGGGGATAACAGGCTGATCGCTGTCGAGAGTTCATATCGACGCAGCGGTTTGGCACCTCGATGTCGGCTCATCGCATCCTGGGGCTGGAGAAGGTCCCAAGGGTTTGGCTGTTCGCCAATTAAAGCGGTACGCGAGCTGGGTTCAGAACGTCGCGAGACAGTTCGGTCCATATCCTCCGCGGGCGCAGGAGATTTGATGGGAAGATTCCCTAGTACGAGAGGACCGGGAATCACGCACCAATGGTGTTGCGGTTGTCACGCCAGTGGCACACGCCGCGTAGCTATGTGCGGAACGGATAAGCGCTGAAAGCATCTAAGCGCCAAGCCTCCCCAAAGACAAGATCTCCCCTGCCGCAAGGCAGAGAAGGCGGGTGGAAGACCACCACCTCGATAGGTCGGCGGTGCACGCGCGGCGACGCGCTCAGCCAACCGATACTAATCGCCCACAGGCTTGCCGTTACACACTTCGCACCAGATTGCGAAGCCCCCCTCGGGGCACGTCGCACTCCCAGGAACGTTCGATTGCTTTCCCGGTGGCCATGGAGAGGACGAAACACCCGTTCCCATCCCGAACACGGAAGTGAAGGGCCTCATCGGCGAGGGTACTGCGGGGTTCGCCCGTGGGAGAGTAGCACGCCGCCGGGACTTTTCCCCAAAGGGGTCGCGAGCATCCGCTCGCGACCCCTTCTTTTTTACCCCAGAGACCGGTTTTTGCGCCCGGCGGTGTCACCTCCGCCGCGTTCCCCCGTAAAACAGAACAAAGCGGCCATGAGGCCGCGAAGCGAAGGAAGACCCTAACGATGGATACCTGGACTTGCCCGCATTGCGGCTTCACCCCCGACACCCAAGACCAAACGCCCAGCGGCGCCTGCCCCAAGTGCGGCGCGCCGATCGCCACGGAGTCCCCCGCCGAAAAGGCAACTCCCCCCGCGGACGCCACGCCGGGCCAATCCACGGAAGGCACGCCGGAGACGCAGGCAGAACCCTCGCCTGACGCCGAGGCAACGCCCGAGGCGGAAGCGCCCTCCGAGGCGGGACGCGGCGGCGCTTGGCGCGAACGCCTCGCCGCGCTGCGGGCCCGCCTCGCGGAAACGGCGCGGGACGGCTGGGAAAAAGCCAAGCCCTGGGTCGATGCGGCAGGCCCTCGCCTGCGCGCGGCCTACGAGACCGCCAAAGCCAAGACACCGGACGGCCTCAAGAAGGTCGGCGGCTTCCTTGACCGCATCCGCCCCTACTGCCGCCGCTTCTTCCTCTGGTCCCGCTCCTGCCTGCCCCCGATTTTTCTGGATCGCGCACTGCTGTGCGGGGGCTGCTTCACGCTGGCGCGCGGCATCAGCAGGTTCTTCCATTTTGAGAACAGCAAGCGCCCCAAGTATGACTTCTGGGTCACCGTCATTCTCCTCCGGGTCGCCTTGTTCTGCACGCCCCTCCTCGTCCTTGAAGCCGTCGCGACCTTTGATTTCAGGGCGCTTTTGCAGATTCAAATCGCCCTGGGGCTTTACGGCCTCATCTGCATCATCCTGCCCACCGCCTGCCTGGAGCGGATCCCGCCCCACATCCGCGCCGTCCGCCTGGTCGCCAAGCGCAAAGGCCTCGTCCGCCTGCCTGGCGAAGGCTGGGTCAGCGGCATCTGCGCAGGCCTCGCCGCCAAATACGACGTCTCCGTCACGCTCATCCGCGTGATTGCCATTGTCGGCCTCTGCCTCATCCCCGGCTTCGTCTACTTTGCCTACGCCCTCCTGCAGACCTTCCTGCCCGAGGACGGCGAAGACCCCGGCCTGGTCGAGCTCGTCGAACGGGAACTCGACTCCGCCGACTGAAGCCCACTTTTCCCACCATCCCTCCCCCGCGCCAAGCCCCCGCTTGGCGCTTTTTTTGTGCCCCCGCGCACCGCCCCCGCCCCAAACGTCCCCAGTTCCCTCTTGACGCTTCCCAAGCTCGATTCCAAATAAGTCCACCTTTTTTTGCGAAACCCTTAAGGGTTTGCCCCGAAACCCTTAGGGTTTTGCCTCGGACCCCTTAGGGTTTCGCGTCGGCCCCCTCGCCCTCGGGTGGGGTGGGGCGGGGGTGGGGTGGGTTTGCTATAATGGGAGAATGATTGAGTTTCGTGACGTCAGCGTGAGGTATGGGCCGGAGGCGCTTTTCGAGCATGCCTCCTTCAAGATCAACGCCGGGGAACGCGTGGGCATCGTCGGGCCGAACGGCTCGGGCAAGTCCACGCTCTTTAAGCTGATCCTCGGCGAGATGAGCCCTGACGCGGGCGAGGTGTTGCATGAGGGCAGCCCCCGCATCGGCTTCGTCCGCCAGCACCTGCAGCCGGCCACCCCCGAGCAGACGTTGTTGCAGTATTGCCTGGACGGCATCCCGGGCTTCGAGCGCACCGAGCGCGACATCGCGCGTCTGGAGGAGGCCCTCGCCACCGAGCGCGACCCCGCGGCGAAGGACCGCCTCCTCCGCGAGCTGGGCGAGGCGCACACCCGCTTCGAGCAGATGGGGGGCTACACCCTCGAGGCCCGCGTGAAAGAGTCCCTCGGCGGCCTGGGCTACGCCACGGAAGACTTCGACCGCCCCTTCGCGGCCTTTTCCGGCGGCTGGCGGATGCGCGCCGAGCTCTCCCGCGTCCTGGCCTCCAAGCCCGAGCTCCTCCTCCTCGACGAGCCCTCCAACTACCTCGACCTCCCGGCCGTGGAGTGGCTGCAGCGCTTCCTGCGCGGCTTCGAGGGCACCCTCGCCCTCATCTCGCACGACCGCTACCTCCTCCGCGCCATCACCAAGGTCACCGTCGAGGTCGACGGCGGCACCGTCACCCGCTACAACGGCCCGCTGGACTACTACCTCACCGAGCGCGAGACCCGCTACCAGCAGCTCCTCCAGGCCAAGGCCAACCAAGACCGCAAGCGCGAGCAACTCCAGCGCTTCATCGACCGCTTCCGCGCACAGGCCACCAAGGCCGCCCAGGCGCAGTCCCGCGAAAAGCAGCTCGAGAAGCTCGAGGAGATCCGCCTTCCCGCGCGCAGCCGCACCGCCGGCGCCCTCCGTCTGCCCAAGGCCCCCCACGCCGGCGCCGAGATCGTCCGTCTGGAGGGCGCCGCCTACACCTATCCCGGCGGCACGCACCCCATCTTCAGCGACCTGGACCTGCGCGTGATGAACGGCGACAAGATCGCCATCGTCGGCTACAACGGCATGGGCAAGACCACCCTCCTGCGCGTCCTCGCCGGCGTCCGCCAGCCCACCGAGGGCAAGGCCGTCTTCGGCTACCACGTCGTCCCCGGCTACCAGAGCCAAGACCTCGCCGAGACGATGGACCCCGATTCCACCGTCTTCGCCGTCGCCAAGGCCGCCGCCGGCGCCCTCCCCGAGAAGGAGCTCCGCAACCGCCTCGGCGGCTTCGGCTTCGACGCCGACGACTGCGCCAAGCCCGTCAAGGTCCTCTCCGGCGGCGAGAAGATCCGCCTGGCCTTCCTCCGGCTCTTCCTCAACCCGCCCAACTTCCTCCTCCTCGACGAGCCCACCACCCACCTCGACCTCGAGGGCCGCGAGCGCCTCCAGCAGGCCGTGCGCGACTACGACGGCACCGTCGTCCTCGTCTCGCACGACGTCGAGTTCGTCCGCGGCACCGCCGAGAACATCCTCGAGATTTCCCGCCGCGGCATCCGCCGCTTCCACGGCGGCTACGACTACTACCAGGAGAAGCTCGCCGCTGAGGCGCCCGCCCCCGAGGAGTCCGCCGCCAAGCCCCAGGAGGCCAAGGTCACCTCCAAGGACCTCCGCCGCCAACGCGCCCAGGAGCGCGCCGTCAAGGCTCCCGAGATCAAGCGTCTCAAGCGTCGCGTCGCCGACGCCGAGGCCGCCATCGCCAAGCTTGAGGCCGAGCAGACCGCCCTCACCGCTTCCCTCGGCGACGGTTCGCTCGACGCCCAGGGGCTCGCCGCCGCCGGCAAGCGGCTCCGCGCCATCCAGTTCGACCTCGGCAAGCTCTCCCTGGAGTGGGAGGAGGCCGCCACGGCCTTGGAGGCTCTCCAGGCCGACTGACCCAACGAAAGGAGTCTCTCATGGACGTGACTGAACGGGACCGGTTGGTCGAGGCCGCGCGTCAGGCGGCCACGCGTGCCTATGCGCCTTATTCCCACTTCGCGGTCGGCGCCGCTTTGCTGGGCGAGGATGGCCGCACCTATGTCGGCTGCAACGTCGAGAACGCGTCCTACGGGCTCTGTCTCTGCGCTGAGCGCAACGCGCTTTTCCATGCCGTGGCCTGCGGGTGTCGTGCCTTCCGCGCGCTTGCCATCGTCGCGCCCAAGCCGTCCACGCCTTGCGGCGCTTGCCGGCAGGCTCTCGCGGAGTTTTGCGGGCCCACGCTGGAGATCTTCCTCGCCGCCCACGACCCCGCAGTCCCTCCCACGCGCACCTTCCTGGCCGACCTCTTCCCCAATCCCTTCACCTGCTGAGGAGAGCAGTGGGGGAACCACAAGGGACACAAGGGGAAGGGAAGACGGAAGAAAAGGGGAAAGGGGGAAGAGAAGGATTGGATGGGTGTGGGGCGCTGCCCCACGCCCCGGCAGGGCGAAGTTCGCCCTGCACCCCCGGCACGTCCTGCGGACGTGCCTTGATGGGACACGGCAGGCGGCGCGGTAGGACCAATAGGACAAATAGGACCAATAGGACGGGACGCCTGCGGCGTCCTGGAGAACGGAGAACGGAAAACGGAGCGCCCCTGCGGGGCGACAAAGAGGCCTCAGTACAGCGGGTAGCCTGTCGCGCGCTTGCGCGCGTTCTGTTCTCTGTTCTCTCTCCCTTGAGGGGCGGCAACGCCGCCCCTCAGGGGAGGAATCGGGTGCAGGGGACGTCTTCGCCGGCGACGAGGGCGGCCAGGACGCCTTGGCGGGCGCCGTTGGCGATGACGGTGGGGATGCCGGCGGCGGAGGCGGATTGGGCCACGCGGAGTTTGGTGTCCATGCCGCCGCGGCCTTGGGAGGTCTTGGTGCGGCGGATCAGCGCCGAGAGGTCTTGGCCGGGGCGCACCTCGCGCACGAGGGTGGAGGCGGGGTCGCCGGGGTCGCCGTCGCACAGGCCGTCGACCGAGGAGAGGATGACGAGGAGCTGGGCATGGATGAGCTGGGCGAGGAGGCCGGCGAGCTCGTCGTTGTCCGTGAACATCAGGCCCTCGACCGAGACGGTGTCGTTCTCGTTCACCACCGGCACGATGCCGTAGGCGAAGAAGGCCTCGATGCATTGGCGGAGGTTGGCGGCGTGCTCGGTGGAGGAGAGGTCGTGCTTGGTCACCAGCACCTGGCCCACGTCCATCCCGTCCGCGTCGAAGAGGGTGCGGTAGGTGTCGATCAGGATGGCCTGGCCGACGGCCGAGAGCACTTGGCGCCGGGCCACGCGGTCCACCGTCTTGGGCAGGGAGACGCGCCCGCGGCCGGCCGCGACGGCGCCGGAGGAGACGATGAGCACCTGGTGCCCCGCGTCGCACAGGGCCGCGACCTCATCGGCCAGCGCGGCCATCCGCGCGATCCACAGCCGCCCATCCGCGCGGGCGACGACGTTCGATCCGACCTTGACGACGATTCTCATTGGCGTGGAAGTTTGGAGGCTTGGAAGCTTGGTGGGG
>DVOR01000159.1 GCA_018713405.1 Candidatus Spyradenecus faecavium
TGGGTGTGGGTGACATAGGCGCGGCCGATGTCGTAGGCCACGGCCTCGGTCAGATCCTGGCCGTAGATGCCGCGGATGTCATAGGCTTTGAAGATTCCGCTCATGGGATGTTCCTTTGTGTTGGGCGCGAAGCGCGCGTGCAGCCGGAGTCCCCCGGCAACACCAATACTCTACCATTTTCCCGGCCGCCATGCAAACGCCGAATCGCGCGGGTGGGCGCGTCAGAGGAGGGAGCGGATGAGGGCGTCCCACTGGCCCCAGATGGCGGGCGCGGCGTAGGCGTTGCGGACGTGCGCGGCCGCATCCTGGCCCAGGCGCGCGCGGAGGGCGAGGTCGTCGATCAGGCGCTGGAGCCGCTCGGCGAAGGCCTCCGGCCCGGGCGGGGAGAGCAGACCGGTGCGGCCATCCTCGAGGAGGGCGTTGACGCCGGGGGCCTCGGCGAAGCCCACGCACGGCAGACCGCACCACATCGCCTCGGCCAACGCCAGCCCGAACCCCTCCACGCGCGAGGGATAGGCGCAGATCCCGGCGCGGAGCAGGGTGGGGCGGGGGGCGTCCAACAGCCCGGGGAAGTCGACGCGCCCATCGACGCCGAGCTCCTTGGCGCGCGTCCGCAGGCGGCGCTCCCACTCGGGCGTGCCGGCGCCGTAGAGGACCAACCGCCACCCGTCCGCGCGGCGGAGCTTGGCAAAGGCCTCGATCAGGGAGAGGTGATCCTTGTCCTTGCTGAAATAGGCCACGTAGACGATCGTCTTCTCGCGGGCGGCGGGGTCGGGGAGCGGCTCGTCGGCGGGCCAGTCGATGGCGTTGCCGATGGGGGTGACGGGCGCGGGGGTGTAGGGGCGGAGCAGGGGGACGAAGGCGGGGAGGAGGACCTGGCAGGCCGCGGCGCCGCGCAGGGCCTCGCGGAACCGTTCGGCGCGGCGGCGCTTCCTGTTTGCGAAGGCGACGGGCGGGTAGGTGTGGAAGAGCTGGAGGAAGGGCGCGGGCAGGGGCCCTGCGCCGGTCAGCTCGATGGCCTCGTTGGGGCCCGAGGAGAGGATGAGGTCGGGGCGGACCTCGCGGAGCGCGGCCTGCAGGCGGAGGCTTACGCGCCGGTTGAGGTCAAGCGCGGGCAGGGCGCGCAACAACCGCGTGCCAGCGGCGGTGCGCAGGAGCAGCTTGTTGAGGAAGCGGAGCCCCGGCGCGGGCTTGGGGACGGCGACGCGGCGGAGCGCGACGCCCGGCCCAAGCGTGACGGAGAGTGGGACACCCTCGGGCTGGCAGGTGAGGAGGCAGACGCGGTAGCCCCGCGCGGCGAGGGCGTTTGCCAGCGCGGCGGTGACCCGATCCGCTCCGCGCCCGGAGCGGAGGACGTCCTTATAGATGGCAAGGCTGGGCGCGCTCATTTGGCGGAGGTGTCGGCCAGCCCCTGCTCCCGCATGAGGGTCGCGGCGCGGGCGGCGTCGTCCAGGAGGGTCTCCAGCCGGGCCGCGCCCTGGCCCAGGCGCATCCGCAGACGGGTCCGCTGGACGCTGTTGGTGATGGCGTCGTCGTCGCCGATCGCCTCGACGTAGGCGGCGAGGTCCTTGCGGGCGGACTCGATGTCGCCGACGGCGGCCTGATAGCGGGAGGTGATGTAGGTCTGCGCGGTGGTGCGCCAATCGATGCCGGGGACAGGCTCGGGGGCGGGCATGGTGCCGTCGGCGACGCGTTTGGCGTCGTCATAGATGGTGCGGTAGAGGGCCGTGACACGGGCGGAGAGGGCCTGGAACCGCGCGACGGCGTTGGGCGCCTCATTGGGGTCGACGTCGCAGGTGACGGCGGAGGGCGTGCGCGCCTCGGCGACCCAACGGTCAAGGAGCGTGGGCTGACGCGTCTGGGGCGCCAACGGCGCCGGCGCGGGGGCGGCGACAGGCTTGGGCGCGACCGCCTCCTGGACGGGCGCCGCGCAGCCGGCCAGCGACAGCGCGCCGACAAGCAAGGCAAAGAATGGGTGAACGGGCTTCATGCGAACCTCCTGGTCAACATCTCTAGCATACCCGAAAAACGCCTCCTCACGCAAGCGAAAAACCGCGCGATGCCTACGGCAGGACGCGGGGAGGGCGGCTGGTCGGCGGGGAGGGGTCAGTGGGGGGCGGAGCGGGTGGAGAGGGCCACGCCGGTGAGGGTCAGCGCCACGCCGAGGAGGATCGGCGCGTCCAGGGGCTCGCCCAGGAGGAGGGCGGCCGTCAGGACGCCGACCACGGGATTGAGGTAGAGCAGGAGGGTGGCCCGCACGCCACCCAGCCGCGCCACGGCGGCGTTCCAGGCCACGTAGCAGAGGGCCGAGGCGAGGAGCCCCAGGAAGAGCAGCCGCCAGAGCGCGGGCCAGCCCAGCAACGGCCCGACGCGCCAGGCGTCGGCCTCGGGCAGGCAGAGCGGCAGGATGGCCAGCAGCCCCCAGAAGAAGGTGCGCCGCGTGACGGCCAGCCCGTCGCCGCCCCGAGGCAGGGGCAGGAGCGTGTAGCACGACCACGTGAGGGCGCCCAGCAGTCCGAAGGCCGCGCCTTGCCATGCCCCGCGGAGGGCGGCGGGGTCCCCGCCCGTCACGGTGAGGGCGACGCCGCCCATCGCCAGCGCGAAGCCCAGCCAGTAGCCGCGCCCCAGCCGCCGCACGCGCCCCAGGAGCCGCGCGAGGAGCGCGGTGAGCAGGGGCGAGACGCAGACGACCACGGCGACCATCCCGGCACGGGCGTGGACGAGCGCCTGATTCTCGAAGTGGAAGTAGAGGGCGATGCCCAGGACCCCCGCCAGGGCCATCCGCGCCTCCGTGCGCCAGCCCTGCCACGGCAACCGCCTCGGGGCCAGGGCCCAGAGCGCGAGGTAGCCCACCACGAAGCGCGCGAGCAGGATCTCCGTCGGCGGCAACGCCTCCAGGAGGCGCTTGGTGGTGGCGAAGGTGGCGCCCCAGACCAAAACGGCGAAGAGGCAGGGCGCCCAGCCGGAACGGAACAGCGCGGGCATGGGCTTACAGGCGGGGCTCGGCGAAGTGGGCCGCCAGGGGCGCGGACGCGGCGAGCGGGTCGCGCCACGTGCGGCAGGGGAGCGCGGCCCCGGCCCAGGAGAGGTCCACGCGCAGGCGGCCGAAGCCGTTGCGCAGGAGCTCGGGGAGGTGCGCGGCGGCGCTCCAGGGCCGCTCGGCGAAGGTGACCCAGTGGCGGCCCAGACGGGTGACGCGCAGGGCCTCGCCCGCGCGGTCGTCCAGGCGCGCGCCGTCGGGGTGGGGGAGGAGCGGGGGCGTCTCGGCGATGAAGAGGGGGGCGTAGCCCGCCACGAGCACCTCGCGCGGCGGGTTCTCGGGCAGGGAGAGGAGGTTGGGCAGGTTGGCCTCCGGCCCTGTCACGCCAAAGGCGATGCCGCAGGCGCGCTGCAGGCGCACGGCCTCGGCGTTCGCGGCGTACCACGTCCAGTCGGCGGAGAGCTCGAAGGCGTCGCAGGCAGGCTGCAGGTCGCGCAGGAGCCGCCAGGTGGCCAGGTCCGCGCACTCGAAACGGCGGAAGCCGCGGTCGGCCAACGCGCCCACGCGCGCCGCCAACGGGCCGAG
>DVOR01000160.1 GCA_018713405.1 Candidatus Spyradenecus faecavium
ATGACGTGGATGATGCCCATCATGATGCTCTTCTTCTTCTACTCCATGCCCTCGGCCCTCTGCCTCTACTGGACGGTCTCCCAGGCCCTCTCCATCCTCCAGATGTGGCACATCCAGCGCACCGCCGCCAAGGAACAGGCCGCCGCCCTCGCGAAATAAGCCTGGCCCCCAACCCTACAAAAAGCCCCGACCACCCGGCCGGGACTTTTTGTTGTCGAAGGTTCCTTACGCCACGCGCCGAGACGGATGGGAAGTCGCCAAAGAAGCACGGAAGGGAGACGTCGTCTTCATCGACCCGGCGTACCTTGGCGTGCAAGCTTACGACGGAAGCAAAGACAGTGTCACCTCGCGCGACACTTTACGAAAACGCGACGCTTGCCCGTGATGACCCAGACACCAAACACGGCGACAGAACGTGCGTATCTTGAGGTTCGCCTCGCCGATTGTCGTCGAACGCCAGAGCGTGATGATTAAGGCAACCGCGTGGCTCACCGTAAAACGAGCGAGCAACACGGAAACCGCGTCTGCTCGCTCGAGTTGCTGGAATTTGAAGAGGCTCGCCAACGAAGCGCGAACACCGCCAGCACGGCCCTTCCGCGCGCCCGAAACCTCACCCCCACTATCACAAATCCTGGAGCGGAAGTCAAGGACAATGTCGACCCGCGCAAGACGAGCGCGAGCAGAAGGATACGCACGGCATCTCCCCGACGCGTCCAGGAACATCGCGCGCGCCTCCATCGGCGGACGGCGACAGACGGAGTACCGGGGAGACCGGCGCTCCCCGATCCACACTCGATGAAGGTGGCTCTGTGTCACACCTAGTTCCGCCACCAACCGACCCACTTCTAGCACCCGGGGCTTCCGCTCAACCACCTTTAACTTGCCTATGACAGGCTCCTTTGCTATCATTCAAGTGAATATGCGGTAATCACTGCCGTAAACCACAACACAATAGTACAAAACAAAAAGGACAAGAGGGAAATGACAGAAAGGTACACGCTTCGAGAGCGATGCATCCGCCTTGGCCTTTCCCAGGGGAAACGCTGTGAAATTTCGAAACTTAGTCGCCCACACTACGCGGAAGTTGAGGCCGGGAGAAAGCCACTGATGGACAAAACGTGTACGAAATTAGAGCATGCCTTCGAACTTATCGAGCGAGGAGAAAATAAAAACGAACAAAAGCGGACAACAGAAGCGATCAACACGCTATCTCTCGCCACGATGCCTCAGCCCGCCCCTGTCGAGCCCGTCGCCGTCACCCGCAGAATCCCCGTCGTCGGACTCGCCGCCGCAACCATGTACGACCCCGCCCTCTCCCAAATCTGCGACCTCTGGGATGCCTCCAACGAAACCGTCCCCTGCGTTATCGACCGTGACGGTATCTTCGCCGTCCGTATCCAGGGCGACAGCATGGAGCCTGACCTCCACGATGGCGACGTCGTAGCCATCGACCCCAACACACTCCCCGCCACCGGAGACGTCGCCATCGTCTGCCTCCGCACCAAAGGCCTCGTCATCAAGCGTTGGGTATTGGAGAAACGGCATCATCCGCCTCGAATCCCTCAACCCCGCCGGCAAGACCTATAAATGGACCAAGGACGAGGTTCATCAGCAAGGCCTCATCCTTTGGCGCTGGAAGGTCCTCGGCATCCTCTGGCACAAACTCTGACACACGAAAGGACACGACATGAACGACGAAAATAACACGCCAAAGGCGACCGCATTCATCACTGCACCTCTCCTGCAACTACTCCATAAAAAAGTGGGTGGGAAAGACAACGCGTTCGCCGCGCTCTTCGAAAACAAGAAGACCAAAAAGCCGTACACCGGTGGCGCCTACGCAAACATGGAGCGTGGTACTACCCCCATCACCGAAGACTTCGCAAAGGCCGCGCTCGACACCATCGCCGAAGCCCTTCGCCTATACGGACCGACAAAACGCTTCATCGAGGAAACCACGAATGACAAAGACAAATAAAAAGCTCCACTCCGACCACGCCGACATCAAAGCCCTCCTCATCAAACTCGCAGCGAGGTGACCCATGCGTGAGGAGACATACGAAGAGTGGTGCGAGAGGAAGCTAGTGACCGAACTCGCAACCAACGCGGCGACGAGCGTGCGACACATCTCCGTCGACGAGGTGCACAGTAAGATTGAGAACAAAAGGTTCCGTATTATCAAGAGCGAAGACGAACTGACAAAGGAGGTGAACGAACAAGCATGGACGAT
Organism: Candidatus Spyradenecus faecavium; assembly: GCA_018713405.1. Classification (GTDB taxonomy): domain Bacteria; phylum Verrucomicrobiota; class Kiritimatiellia; order RFP12; family DVOR01; genus Spyradenecus; species Spyradenecus faecavium. The sequence goes on from DVOR01000160.1 coordinate 2,231, forward strand.
GAGGGAGCAGAGGAATCTGTGGGTCAAAGACCTCATCGTCCAAGCCGTGAAGATGAACAGGGGCAACGCCAAACGTGCGGCGGCCGAGCTCGACTGCAAAGACCTCCCGACGCTCATCGCAGAACACTGGGACGACGGACTGGCACTGAACATCATCGCACGGGTGATGAGGCGATGCGACACGAGCATAGACTGGGAGTTCCTCGCCATTATTGCAGCCGTCAGCATCGCTGGCCTCCTCACGGCATGGGGGGGGGCAACACTCGTCTCTCTGTGGCTACTGTCATGAAAACACACCTCCTCGACAAAAAGACCTTCACCATCGGCGCGAACGGCCTCCCCCTCCTGCTCGCCGCCTTCCTATTCGCCGCCTTCTGGAGGTCCGAACGGTGAAACCCCGCTCGACCAGGTACGGACACGGCACCATCGCCCGATCCAGCAACGGACGATACGACGCCTCCATCTACCTGCCCGACGGACGCAGGTGCGCACGCCTCCCCTCCCTCGGCGAGGCCAAGGCGTGACTCGACACCCATGCCTTCGGCCCTCTGCCTCTACTGGACGGTCTCCCAGGCCCTCTCCATCATCCAGATGTGGCACATTCAGCGCACCACCGCCAAGGAACAGGCCGCCGCCCTCGCGAAATAAGCCTGGCCCCCAACCCCACAAAAAGCCCCGACCACCCGGCCGGGGCTTTTTGTTGTCGAAGGTTCCTTACGCCACGCGCCGAGACGGATGGGAAGTCGCCAGAACAACGACCAAAGGCGACGTCGTCTTCATCGACCCGACGTACCTCGGCGTGCAAGCGTACGGAGGAAGCAAAGACAACGTCACCTCGCGCGACGCGAACGACGTCAAAGAGGCCATCAAGAAGCTTGTCGACCTCGCCAAGACGGCCATCGAGAAAGGCTTCAGCATCGTCTACACCAACGAATTCTCCGACAAGAGCAAGGCCAAGAAGGGCGGACTCTCGCAGGAGCAATACGCCGACATCTGGAACGAGGCCATGCGACAAATCTGGCAGGAGGTCGGCCAAGAGAACGCGAGCATCGCCTACGTTGACCGAGGGAAGAAAGACGCGGCGGACGTGCTCATCGTCATCGGGAAGGCCCGAGATGTTCTCGAGCAGGCAATAAAAAATGTCAGAAGGAACGAGAAAACGAGAACGCAAAACGCGAACCGAGCAGTCCCTTCTGACGCCCCTACTATCGCAAATCCGGCCGAGGAAGTCAACAACGAAGTCGACCCGCAGGCGACGAGCGCGAGCAGAAGGACGCGCACGGCATCTCCCCGACGTGTCCAGGAACATCGTACGAGCCTCCATCGGTAGACGGCGACAAACGGAATATAGCGGCATCATCGCCAAGCACCGACCCAACCTACAACAAGCCCATTGCCAGCCACACAACGCGTACACAGGTGCACAAACCAATCTCTTCCCTTACCATGAGACGTCTTATGTTTGTGATTACGTCACTTATAACACACGCTCAAGGAAGCCTCTTGCAATTGAACGGGCGGTTTGCTATATAATAGGAGGAAAGCGTAGCAGAAAGGATTTCATATGCGGAACGAATACTTGGACCGGTTCATGGCGCAATTCCCCTTTGAGGGCCTGACCTATGACGACGTGACCCTAGTGACGCAGTACGCCGACTTCCTCCCCGACGACACCTCCCTCAAGACGCGCCTCACCAGCCGCCAAGAGATGAACATCCCCTTCATGTCCGCCGCCATGGACACGGTGACCGAGGCCCCCATGGCCATCGCGATGGCCCTCGCCGGCGGCATCGGCTGCATCCATAAGAACCTCGACGAAGCGGAGCAGGCCCACCAGGTCGCCCGCGTGAAGCACTACCTCAACGGCCTCATCGAGCGCCCCGTCTGCTTCCACCAGAACGACGAGGTGGCCTACCTCCTCTCCGAGAAGAAGCGCCGCGGCCTCAAGTTCGGCGGCTTCCCCATCCTCGACGACCAGGACCGCCTGGTGGGCATGATCTCGGGGAAAGACCTGCGCTACTCCGACCGCGGCAGCGAAAAGCTCTCCGCCGTCATGACCAAGGCCACCGTCACCGCCGCCCCCGGCACCTCCCTCGAGGAGGCCTACCGCATCATGCGCGAGCACAAGATCGGCAAGCTCCCCCTCGTGGACAAGGACGGCCGCCTGGCCGGCCTCTACTCCTACACCGACGTCCAGCAGCTCATCGAGAACCAGAACCCCGCCTACAACCGCGACGCCAAGCACCGCCTGCGCGTCTCCGCCTCCGTCTCCGGCGGCTCCGGCGACTACCAGCGCATGGAGCGCCTCGCCCAGGAGGAGGTCGACGTCGTGGTCGTCGACTCCGCCCACGGCCACACCAAGGGCATCATGGACATGGTCCGCTGGATCGCCAAGCACTACCCCGACATCGACATCATCGCCGGCAACATCGCCACCTCCGAGGCCGCCATCGCCCTGCGCGACGCCGGCGCCCACGCCGTCAAGGTCGGCATCGGCCCCGGCTCCATCTGCACCACCCGCGTGGTCTGCGGCGTCGGCATCCCCCAGCTCACCGCCATCTACAACGCCCGCAAGGCCCTCGAAGGCTCCATCCCCGTCATCGGCGACGGCGGCATCAAGCTCTCCGGCGACGTCCCCAAGGCCATCACCGCCGGCGCCGACTGCGTCATGCTCGGCTCCGTCCTGGCCGGTTGCGAGGAATCCCCCGGCGAAAAGATCCTCAACGGCGGCCGCCAGTACGTCGTCTACCGCGGCATGGGCTCCCTCGCCGCCCTCAAAAACGGCAAGGGCTCCCGCGCCCGCTACTTCCAGGACAACGAGTCCGACGACGACCTCGTGCCCCAGGGCATCGAAGGCATGGTCCCCTACTCCGGCCCTGTGCATCGCATCATGACGCAGTTCTGCGGCGGCCTGCGCAGCACCCTCGGCTACTGCGGCTGCCGCACCATCGCCGAGCTCCAGGAGCGCGGCAAGTTCTACCGCGTCACCGCCAACGGCGTCCGCGAGGCCCACCCCCACGACGTCACCATCACCAAGGAAGCCCCCAACTACCGCTCGTGACCCGGGCAAGGAGCGCGCCATGGCCCTGCAACAGACCAACCCCTTCGACGCGAAAGACCCACGCGTCATCACCCTCAAGGCGCCCGTCGCCCCCGCCATCCCGGCGGGCGGCGCCGCCGCGCAGGGCGCCCCCGAGCCCCTCGTCGAGGTGACGGATCTGTGCACCTGGTTCCCCATCAAAAAGGGCATCTTCGCGCGCACCGCCGGCTACGTCAAAGCCGTCAACGGCGTCTCCTTCACCATGAACGCCGGCGAGACCCTCGGCGTGGTCGGCGAGTCCGGCTGCGGCAAGAGCACCCTCAGCCGCACCATCCTCCGCCTCGAAAAGCCCCACAGCGGCGCCGTCCGCTTCATGGGGCGCGACGTCTTCAAGCTCAAGGGCAAAGACCTCCTCCAATACCGCCGCGACCTCCAGGTCGTCTTCCAAGACCCCCACGCCACCCTCAACCCCCGCCACTCCATCCTCGACATCCTCACCGAGGGCATGCTCGTCCACGGCCTCATCACCCCCAAAGAGGCCCAGGACGCCGCCGCCGAGCTCCTCCGCGACGTCGGCCTCCAGCCCGACGCGATGTTCCGCTACCCGCACGCCTTCTCCGGCGGCCAGCGCCAGCGCATCTGCATCGCCCGCGCCATCGCCCTCAAGCCCAAGATGATCATCTGCGACGAGGCCGTCTCCGCGCTTGACCTCTCCATCCGCGCGCAGGTCCTCAACCTCCTCATGGAGCTCAAGGACAAATACCACCTCGCCTACCTCTTCATCACCCACGACATCGGCGTCGTCGAGCACATCGCCGACAACATCATCGTCATGTTCAAGGGCGA
>DVOR01000161.1 GCA_018713405.1 Candidatus Spyradenecus faecavium
CTCCTCCGCCGTGCGCCTGACCCACCTGCCCTCCGGCCTCTTGGTCAAGGTGCAGGCCTCCCGCTCCCGCGAGGACAACCGCTGGCTCGCCCGCCGCGCCCTCGCCGAGCGCATCCTGGAGATCCGCGACGGCGAACGCTCCGCCCGACAACAGGAGCGCGAGAAGATCCGCCGCCAGAAACGCCGCCGCTCCCGCCGCCAAAAGGCGCGCATGCTCGACGACAAATCCAAACACGCCGCCAAAAAGGCCGCCCGCCGCCCCGTCTCCCCGGATTGACCCCGCGCCGCAAGGAAACCCTCGGATTGGGGCGAATAAAGGGCGTGCCGGCGCACGCCCTCCTATTTGTCCTATTGGTCCTATTTGTCCTACCGCACCGCCTGGCACTTCCAATTAGGCACGTCCATCGGACGTGCCATGCGGGTGCAGGGGGTGCCCACCCCCTGCCGGGGCGTGGGGTAGCGCCCCACACCCCTCTAATCAGCCAATCGCTCTTTACCCTTTACGGTTGCGCGGGCCGCGCTCAGAGGCCCTGGCGCATGCGCTTGGTGGTGCGGACGGCGCAGAAGGCCTTGCCGCACATGGAGCAGTGGTCATCGTTGGCCTCGACGCCGGTCTCGGCGCGGGTGCGGAGCCAGCGTTCGCGGGCGGCGCACGGGTCGATGGCCAGCTCGAACTGCGCGTTCCAGTCGAAGTCGTAGCGCGCCTGGGCCATCTTGTCATCGCGCTCACGCGCCCCGGGCAGGCCGCGCGCCACGTCGCCGGCGTGCGCGGCGATGAGGTAGGCCACGCACCCCTGGTGCACCTCCTTCGCGTCGGGCAGGCCCAGGTGCTCGGCGGGCGTCACGTAGCACAGCAGGCTCGCGCCGTAGGTCGCCGCCGCGGTGGCCCCGATGGCCGAGACGATGTGGTCGTAGGCCGGGGCGATGTCCGTGACGACGGGCCCGAGCACGTAGAACGGCGCGCCGTCGCACAGCTCCTGCTCGCGCTCCATGTTCATCCGGACCTCGTTGAAGGGGATGTGGCCCGGCCCCTCCACCATCGCCTGCACGCCGCGCTCGCGGCACCGGCGCACCAGCTCGCCCAGCACGGAGAGCTCGGCGAACTGCGCCGCGTCGCTCGCGTCGGCCAGGCAGCCGGGGCGGAGCCCGTCGCCGAGGGAGACGGTCACGTCGTGCTCGGCGAGGATGTCCATCACCTCGTCCCAATGGGTGTAGAGCGGGTTCTCGGCGTCGTGGCTGCGCATCCACTCGGCCATGATGGCGCCGCCACGCGAGACGATGCCCATCTTGCGGCCGTCGGTGAGCGGCAGGTGCTTGCGCAGCAGCCCCGCGTGCAGCGTCATGAAGTCGACGCCCTGCTCGGCCTGCTCCCGGATCACCTGCAGGAGATACGCCGGGTCCATCACCGGGATGTCGCCGTCCAGGCGCGAGATCGTCTCATAGATCGGCACCGTCCCCAGCGGCGCGGGCGAATGGTCCAGCATGCCCTGGCGGATGTCCCGCAGCTCGGCGCGGATCTCCTCCGCCCCCTTGCCCGTGCCCACCGAGAGGTCCATGACGAACTGCGCGCCCGCGTCGAGCGCCACCTGCAGCTTCACCAGCTCGTCCCCCTTGCCCGAACGCGTGGGCGAGCGCCCCAGGTTCGCGTTGATCTTGGTGGAGAAGAGGCGGCCCACGCCCGTCGGCTTCACGCCCTGGTGCGCGGGGTTGAGGGGAATCACGGCATGGCCCGCGGCGACGGCCTCGCGCACGGCCTCGGGCGTCACGCGCTCCTCGGCGGCGACGGCGCGCATGGCCTCGGTGACGATTCCTTGACGGGCGGCTTGCAGTTGTGTCATGGCTGTCCTTTCTTCGCTGAACGCGCATAGTATAGCAAATGTGGTATACTGTGCGGCGATTTCAACCCCGAACGGAGTGATTGACAATGGCAATGGTTTTGGAAGACCTCAAGGGCATGGTCGCCGGGACGTGCGTCTCCGGCGGTCTCGATTCGCGCACCATCGCGAAAGTGATGATGGAAGCCGGCGTGAAGGTGATCGGCTTCACCGGCGGCATCGGCCAGCCCGACGAAAAGGACATCAACGACGTGGCCAAGCGCATGGCCCCCACCGGCATCGAGACCGTCATCGTCGACCTGCGCGACGAAATGGCCGACGCCTGCCTCGAGGCCGTCAAGTGCCAGGCCATGTACGACGGCGGCTACTGGAACTCCACCGGCATCGGCCGCGCCGTCACCATCAAGGGCCTCATCCCCGAGATGAAGAAGCGCGGCGTCCAGGTCCTCGTCCACGGCGCCACCGGCCGCGGCAACGACCAGATGCGCATCGAGCGCTACACCAACGTCTTCGCCCCCGAGATGAAGGTCTACTCCCCCTGGCGCGACGCCGGCCTCCTCAAGAAGTTCCCCGGCCGCACCCAGATGGTCGACTACCTCGCCCAATTCGGCATCGTCGCCTTCGCCGGCGGCAAGAAGAAATACTCCACCGACGCCAACATGGCCGGCCTCTCCCACGAAGCCGAGGACCTCGAGAGCATGGAAACCTCCATGACCATCGTCGAGCCCACCATGGGCGTCTGGCCCTGGCAGGCCCCCGACAAGCCCGAGCAGGTCGCCATCCGCTTCTCCAAGGGCCGCCCCGTCCAGATCAACGGCAAGGACGTCACCCCCCTCGAAGCCATGATGCTCGCCAACGAGATCGGCGGCCGCAACGGCATCGGCATGAAGCACGCCCTCGAAAACCGCATCATCGGCACCAAGAGCCGCGGCGTCTACGAGGCCCCCGGCATGGAGCTCCTCGGCTCCGCCATCCGCTACGTCTACCAGGCCACGATGGACCGCCGCGCCACCCTCTTCTTCATGCAGCTCTCCAAGCTCATCTCCGACCAGATCTACGACGGCCGCTACTACGACCCCACCACCGTCGCCGCCCGCAACGCCGTCGACACCCTCGCGCAGTACGCCGACGGCACCGTCAAGCTCAGCCTCTACAAGGGCAACGTCCTCTTCGACGCCCTCACCGACTGCCCCCACACCATCTACAACGAAGCCGACTCCTCCATGGAGGCCTCCGACGGCGTCAACCCCGTCTCCTCCCAAGGCTTCGCCGAGATCCAGTCCGTCGAGGCCCGCATGCTCGCCCTCTCCGGCCAAATCGCCGGCAAGTGAGTCTGCCCCACGACGCAAAAAGCCCCGAGCCCCCCGGCCCGGGGCCTTTTTGCGCACCGCCCACCTCCTCACCGGACACGGCGGGCCTTCAGACGCCCTCTCCGGGGTGTGCCGCTCAGCGGCACACCCGCGCTCAGCTGTAGTGTCCGGGGGAAAAGAAGGGAACCGCAAAGACGCCAACGGAGGCGCGATGGAACCCGCAGGGTTTCCACGCCAAGCGTCTTCGCGGAAAAACTTTCCCCGGACACCTCCGGGCGCTCAGGAGGCCTGCACGGGCGAGCGATAGGTGAGCGTGAAGACCATCTCGGCAAGCCAGCGCTGGAAGTCCGGGTTCTCGAAGAACTGCTTGTAGAGTTCCATGTTGTCCCCCACCATTTGGGTGATGACGTCGGACAAGGCCCGTTTGCTTTCGACGAGCGCATTCTGGCGGTCATTGTTGCGGATGGCGTTCTGATACGCCGTGTCCTTCGCGACCCGCTCCGGGAGGTGCTTGATTTGGCCAATCACGTAGTCCTGGTCTTTCCACTGGATGTTCCCGAAGTGCTCGTTGAAGGACGCGATGATGGCGGACAGCGGGTCCAGCTCCGGCTCGTGGACATGGCCGCCCCCGCCCACGGGAATCGGGTCGATTTCCGCGTCCTTGTCCGCCAATTCCAAGGCGCGCTCTTCGAGCACGGCGGTGCGGTAGCTCTCCAAATCGACGGCCTGCAGCAACCCCTCCGTCAAGTCCTCCCCCTTGGGCGACGGCAACTTTCCGATGAGCAGCCGCAGAAAGATGGCGAGCACCTCCCAGTCCTTGTTGAGATAGGGCAGAATCGCCCCTAGGAAGTCATACAGCCGCACAAAGGTCTTGGCCCCGCCCTTGAACTTGACCTGCTCATCCTCCGTCAGTGCCCGGTAGCGTTCCACGCAGGCATCGAGCATCGGGTCCAGCTCCTCCCGCGGCGCCTCCTCCAGGAACCGCCGCACGAACCGCCGCACGTCCTCCATCTCATAGACCTGCGTCCGTTCCAACGCGTCCGCCAGGTCGTTCAGCTTGTTGGGGTTCGTCTCCCCCACCAACAGCGTCGTCTTGTAATAGCGCTCAAAGGCCTGCTGGATGTCCCCCGCGTCGTTGGCGAAGTCCATCACGCAGGTATCCTTCTTCTTGGGGTGGCACCGGTTCAACCGCGACAACGTCTGCACCGCCTTCACGTCGCTCAGCCGCTTGTCCACATACATCGTGTGGAGCAACGGTTCGTCGAACCCCGTCTGGAACATATCCGCCACCACCAGGATGCGATAGGGCGACTCCTTGAACCGCGCGGGAATCTGCGTGTCCGGGAATCCATTCAACCCGGCGGAGGTCACCTTCTCCCCGGTCTCCTTGTCGTGGTATTCCCCGGTGAAAGCAATGAGCGCCTGATGGGGGCTGCCACGCTCCTCCAGGCATCGCTTGATGGCCCGCCACGTCTCCACGCACCGCGTGATGTTCATCGTCACCACCATCGCGCGGGCCTCCCCGCCGATTTTCCGCACCGTCTTCTCCAGGAAGTGGTCGACCATGATGCCGGCCTTGATCGCGATGGCGTGCTTGTTCCCCTCCACGAACGACCGCAACAGCTTCTGCGCGTGGCTCCCGTCAAACTCCGGGTCGTCCGCGACCGTCTTCCGCAGCCGGTAATAGCTCTCCACCGTCGTGTAATGCGCCAACACGTCCAGGATGAACCCCTCCTCGATGGCCTGACGCATGGTGTAGACATGGAAGGGGCGGAACCGCCGCACGCCGTCCTCCGCATACGCCTCCCCGAACGCCTCCAGCGTCTTGTTCTTCGGCGTCGCCGTGAAGGCGAAATAGCTCGTGTTCCCCGCGAACCGCCGTTTCGCCATCAAGCGGTCGATCATGTCCTCCGCGTCCTCGCCCTTGCAGATGCCCCCGGCGAGGGTCTGGTTCATGGTCGCCGCGTACTGCCCGCTCTGGCTCGAGTGCGCCTCGTCGATGATGACCGCGAACCGCTTGTCCTTCGCGACCGAGTTCAGCGTCCCCACGACGTGTGGGAACTTCTCCACCGTCGTCACGATCAAGCGCTTCCCCTCCTCGATGAAGCGCCGCAGGTCGCCCGAGTGCTCCGCCCACCCCAAGGTGCTCTGCTCCTGCAAGAACTGCCGGATCGTCCCCCGCAGTTGCCGGTCCAGGTTCCGCCGGTCCGTCACCACAAAGACGGAGTTCAGCAACGGCCTCCCGTCCGCCCCCTGCAGCTCAATCAACTGGTGCGCCAACCACGCGATGGAGTTCGACTTCCCGCTCCCCGCGCTGTGCTGGATCAGATAACGCCGCCCCACCCCATGCACGCGCACGTCCGCCAAGAGCCTCCGCACCGCGTCCAGCTGATGGTAGCGCGGGAAGATCAGCCGTTCCTGCTTTCCCGAGCCCGTTACCTGCGCATAACGCTCCACGATTAATCCCAACGTCTCCTTCGTCAGGATGTCCTTCCACAGATAATCCGTCCCCAGTCCCTCCGGGTTCACGGGATTCCCCGCCCCGCCGCGCCCGTTCCCCTTGTCGAAGGGCAGAAAGACGCTTGCCTCCCCCGCCAACCGCGTGCAGAAACGCACGTTCCGGTCGTCCACCGCGACATGCACCAGGCACCGCTTGAAGGCGAAGAGCCGCTCGCGCGGATCACGGTCGTGCCGATACTGCCGCACCGCGTCCTCCGCACACTGCTTCGTCAGCCGGTTCTTCAATTCCAAGGTCGCCACCGGCAACCCGTTGATGAAGAGGCAAAGGTCCAGCGCCAACCCCTCGTCCACCTCGGAATACCGCAACTGCCGCGTCACGCTGAACAGGTTCTGCGCGTGCAACGCCGCCGCCTGCGCGTTCCCCGCGCTCGGCGTCTGCCAAAAGAGCGTCAACGCCTCCGCCCGTTCCTTCACCCCGTTCCGCAACACATCCACCACCCCTCGCTTCGCCACTTCCCGCGACACCCGCTCCAACAGTTGCCGCTGCTCCCGCCCCGGCTTGTCCGCCCCCAACCGCGCCAAGGCCGCCCCCTGCGTCGACTCCAGAAAGCGCAACAGCCGCGTCGTGTCCAGCGCCAGTCCCCGGTCATAGTCCGCGTTCGTCCCCTCCTCGTAGCCGTTCTGCCCCACCAGCCACGACACGAACGTCGTCTCCAGACCCTTCTCCGAAACATCCGTCCCAATCATCTCACGCCTCCTTCCCCCGAACGTCCACCGCCCCCGTCACCACATCCGAAATCAGCCGAGCCTTCAGCTCCTTAAGGCAGTCGATTTGTTTCATAAGAACAGAAGAGGTCTCAGCAATTTTGATTACGGCGTTATCAAGATTGTAGACAATTTCATCTTGTTCCTGAGGGGGAGGTAACAAAACCATCATGTTCAGGAGGTCTGTCGCATCTAAGGTTTGGCGAACACCTGCACCAAGTCCATTATAGACATTGCGCAACCACAAATCATAATACTGATAAAAGAAGTACCGGACGTTGCATTTCTTTCGCGCAATAAGACGGAGATATGCAGAACTCATAACACCACGTTCCGGGACTAAGCCTACGCGACTAGTTGAAACATTGTTGAGGTCAATCAGTTTGAAGACCAAATCGTTTGGATTGAATAATTGATAGGTTGCATAGCTTTGTGGAGAGAGACCAATTGGAGAATCCGAATTATTGCGAATAACACCATTGAGGGTCAAGGAAAGGACATTTTTCTCTTTATTACCAACGTTGAGGGTTTTTTCGGTAAAGAAGAGATATTTTGCTCGCTGAATATTCCAATGTTGTGGACATTGGGGATTCCATGGTATACCTGTGGCACGAAGGCCAACTTTGGATGTTTCTCCACAGACAGCCTGATGGATGATTTTCTTTTTCAGATTAACTAAGTCTTCGATTTGCCGCTGTTTGATGGCGATGAGTCGGTCGATTTGGGCGACCTTCGCGTCGAGGAAGCGTACAATCCGGTCTTGCTCTTCCCGTGGCGGCACAGGAAGCCGCATACCTAAGAGCCTTTCTATGGGAATGGTTTTTCTCAGTCCAGAATACAACGGTTGCAATGCCTTCACATTGTCAAGTGCAAGGTAATAATAATAGATGAACCTTGCGTTCACACCATGAACCTGAAATATCGTGTATGCTCCTGTTATCATTCCTTCATATTCAGACAACCCGACAGTTCTTGGCGTCTCCTCTACGTCGAAAAGGCAAAAGACCATATTGCCCTTTTCTACAACTTTATAGGTATCAAACGAGGCGGGGAATTTGCCTTTCCCAGAATCGATATCTCTGTGAATAACACCTCGCAACGTCAAGGACAACAATGGATAGTTCTTGGCGTCTCTACCAACTATCTTTGAGCTTTCGGTAAAGATGTTTTTGGCTCGTCGCTGCTCCCAATGGGCAGGGATTTGTGGGAGCCAGGGGAGGCCGGTTGGGCGGTAGGCGGGATAGGGCTTCATCAGGCCTCCTCGGTGATGGCGTGCATGAGAGAGGCGGCCTGGGCGTCGAGGGCGCGGAGGTCGGCAAGGATGTCGTTGAGGGTGCGAAGCTCGGCGGGCTTGTAGAAGTACTTGGTGAAGGAAATCTCGTAGCCCACCTGGGTCTTGGCGGGGTCGAGGTAGGCATCAGGGGCGTAGGGGCGGACCTCGTTCAGCAGGAA
>DVOR01000162.1 GCA_018713405.1 Candidatus Spyradenecus faecavium
CGGTGGCGACGGCGGCGCAGGCGGTGGGGCTGGGCCTGGTTTTGGGCGGGGCGCTGACGTGGGAGCCCGCGCCGGCGTCGTGGCGGTTCTGGTGGCCCCTCGCGTGGGACGCGGCGGTGTTGGCCTTGGCGTGGCGGTGGGTCCTGCGGGGGCGGTGCGTGGCGTCGACGCTGCTCGCGGCGCAGCTTGGCCTGTCGGTTTACCTCTATATGCCGATTGCGTCCAGCTTCGGCCCGGCGATGGACTGGGGTTACACGCGGGAGTGGGCGGGCTTCAGCCGCGCGGTCATGCGCGGGCAGTATGAGGCGCTCGCGCCGAGCGACGTGCTGTCGCTGGGCTACCTCCGCCAACTGGGGTGGTATCTGCGCGACCTCTGCCTGCAGTTCTCCGCGCCGGCGGCGGCGTTGGGCGCGGCCGGGCTCGCGGCGCTGGCGGCGTTGGCGCGGCGTCGCCGGCGGGACCTGCTGTGGCTGGGGTGCACGGCCCTGCTCTTCCTGGTGATGTCGGCGGCGTTGGTGGCGTTGGCGAACCCGACGGGCGACCTGCAGGACGGCTTCGTGCAGAAGGTGAAGTTCATCTCTTCCTACGGTGTCTTCGCGCTGTGGGTGGGCTATGGCCTGGCCGCGGCGATGGTCTTTCTGCGGCGGTGGCGGTGGGGCTGGGGCGTTGGCGCGGCATTGGCCTGCGCGGCGGTCGCGGCGCCCCTCGCGGCGAACTTCCTGGACGACGGCCTGGTGCGGCGCTTCGGCGCGGCGGAGCAGACGGGGCACGACTTCGGGTGGCAGTTCGGCGCCTATATGCTCGAGGGCGCGCCGGCCATCCGCGCCGAGCTCGATCCCGACGAGGAGCCGTTGCCGGATCCCTTCTGGCCCCCACCGATGGCGCAGGGGGCGGTCCTCTTCGGTGGCACGGACCCCGGGCGCTTCGTCCCGACCTACATGGTGCACGCCGTGGGCTATCGCCCGGACGTCCACGTCCTCACGCAGGGGGCGTTGGCCGACCCCACCTACATGGCCGGCGTGCGCGACCTCCACGGCGCGGCCCTGCGCCTCCCCTCGGACGAGGAGCTGGACGCCATCGCCGCGGAGTGTCTGGTCCTCGATGGGCGGCTCGACGCGGCCTCCGGCGCGAGCGTGCAGGTCAACGACGCCGCGCTCATCTGGAAGATCAACGGCGCCCTGGCGTGGGTCCTCACGGAGTGGAACCCAGACCGCCCCTTCTACGTCGAGGAGAGCATGCGCATCCCGTGGATGGATGGGCTGTTGGAGCCGGCCGGCCTCGCCCTGCGCCTGCGCCGAAAGGGCGCGGACCTGGACGCGGTGGCCGACCGCGATGCCGATTTCTGGGACTGGATGACGCGCCGACTGGCCACGCGCGAGGCCTACCGCCGGGACTTCGCCGCGAAGAAGGCCTTCTCCGGCCTGCGCGCCGCCGGCGCGGCCCTCTACGCGCGGCAGGACCTCTTCGACCGCGCGGACAAGGCCGGGCAGGACGCCTTCGTGCTTTACCCCGAGTCCTCGCAGGTCGTCTCGGTCATCGCGAGCGGGTCGCTCGTGCCGCAAGGCCGCTTCGACGAGGCGCTCCGCCTCATCCGCGCCTACCGCGCCATCGACCCCCACCTGCGCGGCGCCGTGCGCGTGGAGCGGCAGATCGCCGACCTCGTCGCCCGCGACGGACGCCTGCGCGCCCTCGCCGACGCGCCGGCCCTCACCGCGCAGCAGGCCCTCGAGGGCTTCCGCGACGCGCTCTCCCTGCGGCGCGACGCCACGGCCCTGGCCCTGCTGCGGCGCGTGCCGGACGCCGCCCTCGCCACGCTCTCCGAGGAGGACGCGCTCGTCGGCGGGTTGGTGGCGCAGCAGGGCGGCGACGACGCCACGGCCCTGCGCCTCTACCGCGCGGCGCTCGGACGCTTTCCCCAATCGCCCCGGCTGTGGTTGAGCCAGGGATTGTGCTATTATAACCGCGGTGAGCATCGCCAGGCCTACGAGAGCCTGGCCAACGTGCGGCGGTTCGGCGGCGACGCACTGCTCACCGCCACCCCGGAGGTGGGGCAGGTTTTCCGATGGTTGGCCGAGCGGTATGATGGGCCGCGGAAAGGAGCGCAACAATGATCCGCGTCGTCTTCATGGGCTCGGCCGACCTTTCGGCCACGATGCTCGAGCGCCTGTCGCGCGAGCCTGGCGTGCAGGTCGTCGGGTGCGTCACGCAGCCCGACAAGCCCGCCGGGCGCAGCAAGCGCCTGACCCCCTGCGCCTGCAAGGCCTTCGTCACGGCCGTCGGCATCCCGTGCCTCACCCCCGACCGCGTCAACACGCCCGAGAGCCTCGCGCAGATCGCGGCCTGGCTCCCCGACGTCATCGTCGTCGTCGCCTACGGCCAGTTCCTCTCCCGCCGCCTCCTCGACATCCCCACCCTCGGCTGCATCAACATCCACCTCTCGCTCCTCCCGCGCTACCGCGGCGCCTCGCCCATCCACGCGGCCCTGCTGAACGGCGACGCCGTCACCGGCGCCACCGCCATGCTCATGGACGAGGGCATGGATTCCGGCCCCATCCTCGACCAGGTCACCACCCCCATCCGCGACGACGACACCCTCGAGACCCTCCACGACCGCCTGGCCGACCTCGGCGCCGAGCTCCTCGTCCGCGTCCTCCCCCTGTGGGCCTACTTCAAGCTCCGCGCCAAGCCGCAGGACCCCACGCAGGTCACCATGGCCTACAAGATCCGCAAGGCCGACGGCCTCCTCCACTGGGAGGACCCCACCGAGCGTTCCCTCCGCAAGCTCCGCGCCTACACCCCCTGGCCCTCCTGCTTCACCTACATGCCCGAAGGCACCCGCGAGGCCGGGCGCATGCTCAAGGTCCTCGCCGCCGTCGCCCAGCCCATCACCGTCGAGCAGGAACGCCTCGCCCCCGGCACCGTCCTCACCGCCGACAAAACCGGCATCGTCGTCCGCACCGGCGACGGCGCGCTCCGCCTCCTCCGCGTCCAGCCCGAGGGCGGCAAGCCCATGGACGTCGCCGCGTGGCTCTGCGGCCGCGCCCTCCTCCCCGGCGACCGCTTCCACACGCCGCCGGCCCCCGCCGCCAAACCCATCGTCGCCTTCAGCAGGGATTGACCACCATGAGCGAACACCCCCGCAAGACCCTCGTCATCGGCCACCGCAACCCCGACACCGACTCCATCGTCTCGGCCATCGCCTACGCCGAGCTCAAGCGCCAGCAGGGGTGGACCCGCGTCGAACCCGCCCGCGCCGGCCGCCTCACCCCCCAGACGGAATACATCCTCCGCCGCTTCGGCGTCGAGCCCCCCACCTTCATCCCCGACCTCCTCCCCAAGGTCACCCACTGCATGCAGGAAGGCGCCCCCATCACCGTCTCCGCCGACACCGCGCTGTGGGACGCGCTCGAGCTCATGGACAAGCACCGCCTGCCCGCCATCCCCGTGGTCGGCCGCGACGGCCGCTACCGTGCCTTCCTCACCCACAACACCTTCACCGAGAACATCGTCCACAAGACCGACCCCCACCGCAAGGCCATCATCCCCACCTCCCTCTCCCTCCTCGCCCGCACCCTTCGCGCCCAGCCCCTCCTGACCTTCGACGCCGACGCCGTCGTCAAGTCCCGCATCCTCGTGGCCGGCTCCACCGCCGTCGCCTTCGAGCAGGTCCTCAAGACCGAGCTCCCCACCAACGCCATCGCCCTCGTCGAGAACCGCGCCTCCATCCTCGAGCTCTGCATCAACCACAAGGTCCGCGCCATCGTCCTCACCTCCGGCCTCCCCCTCTCCAAGGAGTTCTTCTCCCGCGCCCGCGACGCCGGCATCTCCGTCCTCATCTCCCCCTACGACATCGCCTCCACCGTCTTCCTCACCCTCTACTCCATGCCCGTCGGCACCCTCTCCGCCGCCGAGGTCACCCCCGTCCGCCCCGACGACCCCGTCCGCGACGTCCTCCCCGCCGTCCAGGCCTCACCCGCCCGCGCCCTCCCCGTCGTCGACGACGGCGGCCGCGTCGTCGGCGTCATCAACGAGCGCGACCTCTACCGCCAGCCCAACGTCGACGTCATCATGGTCGACCACAACGAGCTCTCCCTCGCCGTCGAGGGCCTTGACCAATTCCCCATCGTCGAGATCATCGACCACCACAAGCTCGGCAACTTCCCCACCCACGACCCCATCGACTTCATCAACCGCACCGTCGGCTCCACCGCCACCGTCGTCGCCTGCCTCTACCAAGAGCGCAAAGCCACCCTCACCCCCGCCATCGCCGGCCTCCTCCTCTCCGCCATCATCACCGACACCCTCGGCCTCCGCTCCCCCACCACCACCGCCGTCGACCGCGACATGGCCGAATACCTCGCCGGCCTCCTCAACCTCGAGGTCGACGACCTCGCCCACGACATCTTCTCCCACGCCTCCCGCCTCACCGACCTCGACACCGACCGCATCCTGGGCATGGACTCCAAGGAATACAACGAATGCGGCGTCACCTTCACCGTCGCCCAGATCGAGACCGGCACCTCCGACGAGCTCAAGCCCCGCCTCCACGGCCTCCTCGGCGCCCTCGACGCCAAATGCCACGCCCGCGGCCACTTCTTCGCCGCCCTCATGGTCACCGACCTCACCGCCCTCAACTCCACCCTCCTCGTGGCCGGCGACCCCCGCTTCATCGCCAAGATTCCCTTCCCCCGCGCCGACGGCGACGCCAACGTCTTCCTCTGCAAGGGCATCATGTCCCGCAAGAAGCAGCTCCTCCCCCTCCTCCTCGAGCAGCTCTCCGCCCTCCTCGGCCACCAGTGATCGATCCCTGCGGCGGTGTCGCCACGGGAAAGCACGAGAGGGAAAAAGCCTTCTCAGCGGCCCGCACGCCGCAGAAAACCGCCCCGACGCAAAGCGTGGGCGCTTTGCGTTCCTTTTGCGTCCTCGCGGGAATTCGCCATAGAAACGCGCACACGCGGGACCGCGCGGCAGAAGGGACCAAAAGGCCCGCCGGGAAAACCGGCAAAAGAATGCGACAATTATAGCAAATATTCCGCCGAGTGCAAGCACAATTTTTGGGGTCGACAATCGCCCCCTGTGGAAAGCCGCTCCTCGAAGGCGGTCTTGCGCGGGGCCCCCGCTGGTTGCATTGCTCCCTCGGGTCGTGCCGCCCTTGGGCTTTCCATGCTATCGCGCCTCGGATGAGGCGCTCAAAAGGGGAAAGAAAGGCCTGTGAGGCACGAAACGGAGGCTGTCGGCCGCGGTCAGCGGCGAAGCCGCAGGGCGACCGATGGAGCCCGGGTGTCTCGCGTGTCCTTTTGTGTCTTTGCGCCTTATCCCATTTCCCCCGGATGCAATCGGGGTAGGGGTCAACGCTTGGGGCGGGGCGTGGGGCGGGGCGTGGGTTGCTTCGCCGCCGCGTCCGGGATCGTCGCCTCGATGAACGCCGCCTCCTCCGCCGTCAGCCCATACTTCTCATACAGCGTCTTGTCCGTCCACTCCCGCGAAAAATCCTGCAGGGGAACAAAGTCATAGACGGCCTTGGCGCCGTGCTGTGTGGCTTTTTTCGCGCCGATGAGCAGGCGGACGAACTTGGTGCGCAGGTAGGCGTCGCAATGCTTGACGTGCTCGATGTCCGGGAACGGCCCCATTTCCAGGAAGGTTTCCGTGCAGATCATGCCAGGCTTGGCGGCAATCGCCGCCGGGGGCATTTCCCCGAACATCCCGCTCCCATAGTTGTAATTGAAGAAGAGTTTATAATCAGCAATCAATCCAACCTTGGGCAA
>DVOR01000163.1 GCA_018713405.1 Candidatus Spyradenecus faecavium
GCCCGGCTCTGCATAAGTCCACATCTTTTTCCGAAACCCTTAAGGGTTTGCCTCGAAACCCTTAGGGTTTTGGGTCGAACCCCTTAGGGTTTCGCCCCAGACCCCTTAGGGTCTCATTGAAGGGGCCTACGCCCCCCGGGATTTGCGCCCGGCGGGAAAATGTGCTATCTTCTACCCACGTTGCGCCCGCCGTAGGGCACAGAAACGCAAGGAACCGAAGAGATGCCGAACACCGTGTTGATTGGGTCGCAATGGGGCGACGAGGGCAAGGGCAAGATCATCGACGTGCTGACCGCGCAGGCGGACCTGATCGTGCGCTACCAGGGCGGATCCAACGCCGGCCACACCGTCATCGCCGAGGGCGAGAAGCGCGTGTTGCGCCTGGTGCCCTCCGGCATCCTCCACGAAGGCAAGACCTGCGTCATCGGCAACGGCGTGGTGATGAACCCGCTCGACCTCATCGAGGAGATCGAGATGCTCCGCAAGACGGGCATCGAGTGCAAGGGCCGCCTCTTCATCTCCACTCGCGCCCACATGGTGATGCTCTACCACCGCGCCCTCGACAAGGCCGACGAGGCCGCCCGCCCCGTGGGCAAGAAAATCGGCACCACCGGCCGCGGCATCGGCCCGGCCTACGCCGCCAAGGTCTCCCGCTCCGGCCTCCGCTGCGGCGACATGCTCCTGCCCGAGTTCCCCGACCTCGTCCGCGAGCAGGTGGAGGAGACCAACCGCAAGCTCGCCGCCCTGAACGCCGCCCCCCTCGACGCCGAGGAGATGGTGAAGACCTACATCGAGGCCGCCGATCGCCTGAGCCCCTACATCATCGACACCATCCCCCTCATCCACGCCGCCGACCGCGCCGGCAAGTCCATCCTCCTCGAAGGCGCCCAGGGCACGATGCTCGACATCGACTTCGGCACCTACCCCTTCGTCACCTCGTCCAACCCCACCTCCGGCGGCGCCTGCGTCGGCTCCGGCCTCAGCCCCCGCCGCATCGACCGCGTCGTCGGCGTCATCAAGGCCTACACCACGCGCGTCGGCGAAGGCCCCTTCCCCACCGAGGACTTCGGGGACATCGGCCGCACCCTGGCCGAGCGCGGCCACGAGTTCGGCGCCGTCACGGGCCGCCCCCGCCGTTGCGGCTGGTTCGACGCCGTCGTCGCCCGCTACGCCCAGATGGTCAACGGCGTCGATTTCTGGGCCCTCACCAAGCTCGACGTGATGGACACCCTGCCCGAGATCAAAATCTGCGTGGCCTACGAGCTGGACGGCAAGCGCATCGAGGATATGCCCGCCTCCGCCGCGCAATTGGCCCGCTGCAAGCCCATCTACGAGACCATGCCCGGCTGGATGGAGGAGACCTCGCACATCACCGATATGTCCCAGCTCCCCCTCAAGGCCAAGGCCTACGTCGAGCGCCTCATCGAGCTCTCCGGCGGCCGCCTGGGCATCCTCTCCATCGGCCCCGCCCGCGAATCCACCCTCCGCGTCGGTATCTGATGGTCCGCCACCTGGCCATCATCATGGACGGCAACGGCCGCTGGGCGAAGGCCCGCGGCCTGCCGCGCTCCGAAGGCCACCGCGCCGGCGGCGAGACCGTCCGCCGCGTGCTGGGCTACTGCCGCGACGCCGGCATCCGCTACCTCACCCTCTACGCCTTCTCCGTCGAGAACTGGTCGCGCCCCAAGGAAGAGGTCGACGCCCTCATGCACCTCCTCGTGGCCTACCTCGCCGGCGAGGAAGGGATGCTCCACGAAAACCGCGTCCGCCTCCGCATCATGGGGCGGCGCACCGACCTCCCCCCCGCCGTCGACGAAGCCCTCGCCCGCGTCGAGGCCGCGACCGCGGATTACGAGCGCCAGCTCATCCTCTGCCTGAGCTACGGCGGCCGCACCGAGATCGCCCACGCCGCGCGCGAGCTCGCCACCCTCGCCGCCCAAGGCAAGCTTGACCCCGCGACCATCGACGAAGCCGCCGTCGCCAAGCACCTCTACCTCCCCGACGTCCCCGACCCGGATCTCATCGTCCGCACCAGCGGCGAGCTCCGCCTGAGCAACTTCCTCCTCTGGCAGGCCTCCTACGCCGAGCTCTACGTCACCCCCACCCTGTGGCCCGACTTCGCCGAGGCCGACTTCCGCGCCGCCCTCGACGCCTTCGCCAAGCGCGAGCGCCGCTACGGCGGCCTCACCGCCAAACCCTGACCGAGACCGCCGCGCGCGGGACAAAAAAGGGCCCGACCGGGGAAAACGGTCGGGCCGGATTATATCTTGTATTGGTGGGGTTGTGTCTGTGTGTAGGAGATAGCTGAAACACCTCTACAGTAGCACACCCTTCCTCCCCATGCAACCCTTTTCTTTCCGCCATGCCGCCAGGAAGTCGCGCAATGCAATGAATCGAGGTGCGTCGTGCGCGCCGTGCCTGGCTGTTGACAGCACCCCCATATCGTGCTAGAGTATGGCTATCCTGTTGGGGCGTTATCTTCCCCGCTACGGGCCGCTTCCGACAAAAGCGACACCGCACCCACCCTGGGGGGAACCAACCGTCATCGAAAGGAGCCACACTCCATGAAGAAAGCCAATGCGTTCGCCGTCGCCGCCGTCGCCGCCGTCGTCGCGCTCACCGGCTGCCAGTCCATCAACACCAGCGATGCCGGAGGGCTGACCATCAACCCCAAGACCGTCTGCCCCGTTGACGCCTATCGTCCCACCTACAAGGTCGACAGCGCCACGCCGGTCACCGGCAATGCCAAGATCCACTCGCTCTTCGGCATCTTCACCTGGGGTGGCGCCGGCACGGCCGACTACGCCGACTTCGCCGGCGATTCCTTCCTCGCGAAGATCTTCCCCTCCGCGAAGGCCAAGGGCGCCAAGGCCGCCGTCTACAACGCCTGCGTCGCCAACGACTGCGATGCTCTCGTCGCCTCCCGCTACACCGTGAAGGCCACGGACTACATCGTCTACGCCCAGTACGACATCACCGTCGAGGGCTACCCCGTCTCCCAGACCGGGATCGAGACGATCAAGCCCGTCCCCTACTACATCGACGCCGGTGGCAAGGTCGTGATTCTCGACAAGTTCGTGAACATGGTCAACGTCGCCCCCGGCACCGCCCCCAAGGAGGAAGGCTGGCTCTTCTGAGCCGCCCCAATCCGCGGTCAAACGGCCCAGCCCTGCGCTGGGCCTTTTCATCCACCCTCCCCGATTGCCCAGCCATGCGACGCCACTTCCTGCTCCCGCTCCTGCTTCTTGCCGCGCTTGCCCATGCCGCGCCCCCGAGCGACCCGGCCCCCGCCCAACCGCCCTCCCTCCGCGGCGCGTGGCGCGCCTACGTCACCCGATCGGACGTCATCGTCGCCCGCACCGACACGCGCTACGTCTTCGGCAACGTCGGCTGGGCCCTCCTCACCCCAAGCGGCCCCACCCATCAGGACCGTTACCGGATCCACGACGGCAAGCTCTATCTCTACCCAGCCCCGGACTCCCTCCCCGAGGGGCTCGACCCCCAGCATTCGGCTCTTGTCGCCACCCTCGAGTTGAGCCCGGACGGCACCGTCCAGGCCTTCATCCTCCCCGACCCCGTCCAAGCCGACCGCGCCATCCGGTGCGAGCGCGAGCCGGCCCCTCCCGAACTCTCCCCGCGCGCCCTCGCCGGCGACTATGCCATCGTCCAGCGCCGCCTCGGCGCCGCCGACACCCGCGAGGCGCCCTACACCCTCACACTCACCGATCGAAACACCTATCTCCTGACCGGCAAGCTCCCCCACAACGCGCCCTACGCCACCGGGACCTATGCCATCCGGGGCGCGTCGCTGACCCTCACGCCCGCCGCGCCCTCGCAGGGGCTCTGGGACAACCCCTCCTTTTTCCCCCACGACGGCGCGCTCATCCTCAACGACCCCGCCCATTCCGTTCGCCTCCTCCCCAAGGACAACCAACCGCTCCTCGCAACGGAACCCGCCCAATAGGAATCGCCATCCACGGGGCGCCCATTCGAAATAAGTCCTTATGCATTTCAGAAACCCTTAAGGGTTTGGGTCGAAACCCTTAGGGTTTGGCCTCGAACCCCTTAGGGTTTCGGGTCGGCCCCCTCCCCGCGGTTGTGGTAGAATACGCGCGACATGGAACTGGAGCGGTTGCAGAATCTCTTGGCGCGGCGGGGCGTGGCCTCGCGGCGGGGCGCGGCGGACCTCATCCGCGCGGGGCGGGTGCGCGTGGACGGCCTGACCGTGGCCGAGCCCGGCGCACGCGTCGCGGAGTCGGCGCGCATCGAGGTGGATGGGCGCCTGCTGAGGGTCGCGGAGGAGCCGCACCGGACCTTCCTCTACAACAAGCCCGTGGGCGAGGTCTGCTCCACGGACGGCCAGGGCGCGCGAAGCGTGCTCGAGGCCTTCCGTGGCGTGGGGTTGCGCCTGGTGCCCGTGGGGCGGCTGGACAAGGAGAGCGAGGGGTTGCTCCTGGTCTCCAACGACGGCGCGCTCATCCAGCGCCTGACGCACCCCCGTTTCGGCCACAGCAAGACGTACGAGGTGGAGGTCAACGCCGTCCCGACCGAGGCGCAGCTGCGCATCCTGCGCGGGCCGATGACGTTGGAGGGCTACCGAATCCGCCCCGTGCGGGTGGAGGCGCTTGGCGGGCGTCGTCTGCGGTTCATCCTCACCGAGGGGCGGCACCGCCAGATCCGCCTGATGTGCGAGCAGGCTCGGCTGCGCGTGACCCGTCTGCGCCGCGTGGCCCTCGGCACGCTCCGTCTCGGCGCGCTCCCGCCGGGCCGCTGGCGCGCGCTCACCCCTGCCGAGCTCGCCGCCCTCCAAAGCCCCGTCGAGTGAGTGCGTGGGCAAAAAATAAGGCGCGTCCCTGCAAAAGCGGGGACGCGCCTTGGTTGTGCCACGCCCATCAGGCGTTGCCGATGAAGTTGGTGCGCTCCCAGGGTTCGACGGGCGGGGGCGGGAGGCCGGCCTTCTCGCGGCATTTCAGCAGGTGGGCCATCTCGCGGGCCAGGGTGCGCATGGTCTGGAGGCCCTCCTTGTCGCGGCGGACCTCGTCTGGGGTCAGGCCGTGGGTGGAGTTCCAGTACTGCGAGGAGACGATGGGCATCCGCACGATGGAGAAGTACTTGTTGAGGCGGTCGAAGGCCGCGCTCGCGCCGCCGCGGCGGCAGTTCACCACGCAGGCGGCGGGCTTGCCGGCGAAGGCCTCGGTCGCGCTGTAGAAGGCGCGGTCGAGCAACGCGCAGAGGGTGCCCGCGGGGCCGGCGTAGTAGACCGGCGAGCCGACGATGAGCGCGTCGCACCGGCGCATGGCCTCCTGGAAGGCGGCGCAGACGTCGTCCTTGAAGACGCACCCGCCCTTGCCGGCCGGCGAGCCGATGCGGCGGCAACCGCCGCAGGCGATGCACCCGCGCACGGGCTTGGTGCCGATCTGAAAGATTTCGCTGCCGACGCCCTCGGCCTCGAGCGTGCGGGCGATTTCGCTGAGGGCGGTGAAGACGCAGCCGTTGGGGTGCGGGCTGCCGTTGAGAAGCAGTACAGTGCTCATGGTCTCTCCTTTTGGGTTTGAGCTTAGGATAGCAAATCAGTCAAGCCCCTTGGCGCGCAGCCAGTCGGCGGCGAGGTCGGCGACCTCCTCGCTGTTGGTGTCGGCGAAGGGGAAGTGGGTGTTGCCGCGGATGCCGGCCTCCGGCAGGTGGACGAGCGTGGCGTCGCCGCCGTGGCGGTTGACGCAGTCGACGAAGAGCCGGGCCATCTCCACGCGGGCGCGCCAACCGTCGGCGGGCCAGTTGGCCTTGTCCGGCGCCGCGGCGATGCCGTCGCCGAAGACGACGAGGATGGGGGTGCGGCAGAGGGCGGCGAAGTCCGCGGTCTCAAGCGGGACGGGCTTGATGGGCGTGAAGGGGCTGGAGTTGGGGATCGGCTCGGGCACTTCGCCCTTGGGGAAGGGGAAGGCGCTGGGCTCGATGGCCACGATGGCCGCCACCCGTCCGCCGCGGCCCGGCACGGCCCAGCCGAAGATGCCGCCCTGCGAGTGGGTGAAGAGGACGGAGGGCCCGATTTTCTTGGTGAGCGCGGCCAGGCTGTCCGCCACGAGCGTGCCGTCGATGGGGCCGGTGTCGGGCGTCATCCAGCGCAGGAACTGGTCCATCGCGGCCTCGCCCTTGGGGAAGGCGCCGGCATGGATGCGGAAGTTCTCCAGCCAGAGCTGGTCGTCGGGGAGGACGGCGGGCATCGCGGCCACGGTGGTGCGCCCGGCGGCCCCGCGGCGAGGCTGGTTCACCAGGTAGACGGGCCACCCGCGCCGCAGGAAGGTGGTGCGCCAGCCCTCGCGGCCGTCGGGCGTGGTGTCCCAGCAACGCGAGGTCTGCCCGTAGCCGGGGAGGAAGACGAGCGGGGTCGCCTTCGCCTCGACGGGGATCTGGTAGGCGACGGCGGCATGGTCGCCGTGGAGCGTGCGCCCGTCGGAGCGCGTGGGACGGGCGAAGTCGAACTCGCCCGGGGCCCTCACCACCGTCCCGCCGACGGCGAAGGAACCCTGCTCGGCGATGCGCAGGCCGTCGGCGGCGCACCCGGCCAACGCAAGCGCGGCCAATACGGGAAGGATACGCATCTCAGACCTCCCGCTTGGCGCCGACGGAGCGATAGACCGCCTCATCGACGGGCTCCAGCCAGTCGGTCTTGTTCGAGCCGGGGTTGGTCGAGATGGCCAGGTGCTGGAACCAGCTGCCGGGGGCCGCGCCATGCCAGTGCTCGACGCCCGGGGCGATCTCGACGACGTCGCCTGGGAGCAGGACGCGCCCGGGGCGGGCGTAGGAGGCGCGCTCTTGGTAACGCCCCTCGCCGGAGACGCAGATGAGGAGCTGCCCG
>DVOR01000164.1 GCA_018713405.1 Candidatus Spyradenecus faecavium
CCCTTAAGGGTTTGCCTCGAAACCCTTAGGGTTTTGGGTCGAACCCCTTAGGGTTTCGCCTCCGACCCCTTAGGGTTTCACGGGGCGCCCCTTTTCCGCGAAGACGCAAAGGGTGCGGGCGATCCGGCGGGGACGGTCCCCGCCGTCCACCCGCCCCTTCACGACTTGCGGGAACGCCCCATTCGTCCTACCGCGTCACCTGGCGCGTCTTGGTCAGGCACGTCCGCAGGACGTGCCGGGGGTGCAGGGCGAACTTCGCCCTGCCGGGGAGTGGGGCAGAGCCCCACACGCCTCCAAACCTACTTTCCCCTCTTCCTCCCCTTTCCTTCCCCTTTCCTTTTTCTCCCCTTCTCTTTTCTCCTCTCTGTTCTCCGTTCTCTGTTCTCTTCGGCGCCGCCGCTTGCGGGACGGTCAAACGTGTGTTATTGTTTGTCCCGTCAAAGGAGGTCCCATGAAGACACGTTTCACGGTCACCGGGATGGCCTGCGCGGCCTGCTCCGCCCGGGTCCAGCGCACGGTCGAGAAGCTGCCGGGCGTGCGCGCCTGCGCCGTCAACCTGCTCAAGGGCGACATGGTGGCGGATTACGACGAGGCCGCCGTCACGGCCGAGCAGATCGCCGCCGCCGTCACCGCCGCCGGCTACGGCGCGACGCCCGAGGCGCCGCCCGCCCCCGCCGCGGCCCCCGAGCCCCCCGAGGCCGCGCCCGAGCCCTCCCCCGCCGAACGTGCGCGGGCCGAGTTCCGCGACCTGCTGCGCCGCTTCGCCTGGTCGGTGGCCTTCGCCGCGCCCCTCTTCTACCTCTCGATGGGGCGGATGCTCGGCTGGCCCTTGCCCGAGTGCTTCCTCGGCCCCGCCGGCGCGGGCGTCTACGCCCTGACGGCCCTCCTGCTGGCGCTCCCCGTCGCCCTCCTCAACGGCCGCACCTTCCGCGTGGGCCTCGGCCTCCTCCTGCGCGGCGCCCCGAACATGGACTCCCTCGTCGCGCTCGGCGCGGGCGCCTCCCTCCTCTACGGCGCCTGCGCGCTCTACGCCATCGCCTGGGCGCTCGGCGTGGGCGACGCCGCGACGGCCGAGCGCCTGGCCGGCGAGCTCTACTTCGACGGCGCGGCCACCATCCTCACCCTCATCACCCTGGGCAAGTGCCTCGAGGCCCGCGCCAAGGGCCGCACCACCGAGGCCATCGGCGCCCTCGCCGCCCTCGCCCCCAAGACCGCCCGCCTCCTTCGCGACGGCCAAGAGGTCGAGATTCCCGCCGCCGACGTCGCCGTGGGCGACGTCCTGGTCGTGAAGGCCGGCGACCGCGTCCCCGCCGACGGCCGCGTCCTCGAGGGGGCCGCCGCCCTCGACGAGAGCGCCCTCACCGGCGAATCCATCCCCGTCGACAAGGCCCCCGGCGACCGCGTCATCGGCGCGACCGTCAGCCGCGGCGGCTGGTTCACCATGCGCGCCGAGCAGGTCGGCCGCGCCACCGCCCTCGCCCAGATCATCCGCCTGGTCGACGAGGCCACCTCCTCCAAGGCGCCCATCGCCAAGCTGGCCGACCGCGTCGCCGGCGTCTTCGTGCCCGCCGTCATCCTCGTTGCCGCCGTCACGGGCGTGGTGTGGCTGGCGTGCGGGGCGGGGCTGGCCTTCGCGCTCACCATGGCCGTCTCGGTCCTCGTCGTCTCCTGCCCCTGCGCGCTGGGGCTGGCCACGCCCACGGCCATCATGGTCGGCACGGGCCGCGGCGCCGCCAACGGCATCCTCATCAAGTCCGCCCAGGCCCTCGAGACCGCCCACGCCGTCGACGTCGCCGTCCTCGACAAGACCGGCACCCTCACCCAGGGCCGACCCGCCGTCACCGACGTCCTCCCCGCGCCCGGCGCCGACGAGGCCCGGCTCTGGCGCGTCGCCGCCGCCCTTGAGCGCCTCTCCGAGCACCCCCTCGCCCGCGCCGTGGCCGAGGAGGCCGCCCGCCGCAACGTCGCCGCCGAGCCCGTCGAGGGCTTCGCGCAGATCCCCGGGCGCGGCCTCCGCGGCGCCCTCGCCGACGTGCCCTGCCTGGCCGGCAACCTCGCCCTCCTCGAGGAGAACGGCGTGCGCGACCCCGCCCTCGCCCCCCTCCGCGACCGCCTCGCCGCCCAGGGCAAGACCCCGCTCTTCTTCGCCGAGGGCGGCGCGCCCCTCGGCGTCATCGCCGTGGCCGACGCCGTCAAGCCCACCTCCGCCGAGGCCGTCGCCCGCCTCCGCCGCATGGGCGTCCGGGTCGTCATGCTCACCGGCGACAACGCCCGCACCGCCGAGGCCATCCGCGCCCAGGTCGGCGCCGACCGCGTCGTCGCCGAAGCCCTCCCGCAGGACAAGGAGCGCGAGGTCCGCGCCCTCCAGGCCCAGGGCAAGACCGTCGCCATGGTCGGCGACGGCGTCAACGACGCCCCCGCCCTCGCCCGCGCCGACGTCGGCATCGCCATCGGCGCCGGCACCGACGTCGCCATCGACGCCGCCGACGTCGTCCTCATGCGCGACGACCTGCGCGCCGTGGCCGACGCCATCGACCTCAGCCGCGCCACCCTCCGCAACATCAAGGAGAACCTCTTCTGGGCCTTCTTCTACAACGCCATCGGCATCCCCGTCGCCGCCGGCCTCCTCTACCCCGCCTTCGGCCTGCGCCTCAGCCCCATGCTCGCGGCCCTGGCCATGAGCCTCAGCTCCGTCTTCGTCGTCTCCAACGCCCTCCGCCTCCGCCTCTGGCGCGTGGGGCGTGGGGCGGCATAAACCGCCCCGGGGCGCCGCGCAGGAGATGCAGGAGGTGCAGGAGATTCAGGAAGGCGGCCGTGGGGGCCAAGCCCCCACACCCCGGCACGCGCAGGCGCTCTTGCAAAAGGGTGGGGGATGTGGTATCTTAGGGGGACTTTTTCCGCGGAGGACGGCTTTCAGGCCGATGGCCGCCGAAGCGGGCAACCCACAAAGGAACACGATCATGCCTAAGATGAAGACCAAAAAGGCAGCGACCAAGAAGTTCAAACTGTCGGCCACGGGCAAGGCTATGCGCACCCAGGCCGGGAAACGCCACCTCAATGGCTACAAGACCCGCGCCCGCAAGCGCAACCTCCGTGGCGCCACCGCCGTCTACGAGGGCAACCAGAAGATGGTCGCCCGCATGCTTCAGGCCTAACCCAGGAGGACACACACCATGAGAGCCACCAACGCCCCCGCTTCCCGCGAACGTCGTCGCCGCCGCCTGAAACTGGCCCGCGGCTTCTACGGCGCCCGTTCCAAGCAGTTCCGCCTCGCCACCGAGGCCGTCGACCGCGCCCAGCGCCTGGCCACCTGGCACCGCAAGCTGCGCAAGCGCGACTTCCGTCAGCTGTGGATCGCCCGTATCAACGCGGCCGTCCGCAACCTGGCCGACGCGAAGGTGCCCAACTACTCCCGCTTCATCGAGGGCCTCAACAAGGCTGGCGTCACCGTCAACCGCAAGATGCTCTCCGAGATCGCGATCGCCGACGCCGAAGGCTTCAAGGCCCTCGTCGCGAAGGCCGCCGCGGCGCTCTGAGCGTGACGCTTGGGTCGCTTCCGAAAGGCGCCGCGCCCGCGGCGCCTTTTTCGTGCCCGGGCGGCGCGGGCCCCCGTTGACAAGTGGGCGGGGATTATGGTATTGTGATGGCGTTTTCTATCTGAAGTAGGGAGCGTGGGCGGGAGCCTGCGCTCTTTTGGCAAAGCGAGAAGGAGTTTGACGCGATGGCGACGAATGCGGAGTTCGCAGCGGTGATCGGTTACCTGGAGCGTGAGCGCGGGGTGGACCGGGAGACGATTTTGCAGGCCATCGAGGGGTCGGTGGAGCAGGCCGCGCGCAAGAACACGAAGGTGTCGGCGGACTTCACGGTGCACATTGACCGGAAGACGCTGGAGATCAAGGCTTGGGACCTGTGCCCGGTGTCGGACACGGAGCGCGGGCCGGGGATCCTGACGGTGGCGCAGGCGCGCCGCTTCGACCCCGAGGCGCAGGACGGGGACACCGTGAAGGTGCCTTTCCCGGCGGCGAGCCTGGGGCGCATCGCGGCGCAGACCGCGAAGCAGACCATCATGCAGAAGATCCGCGACGCCGCGCGCACGAACGTCTACAACGCGTACAAGGACCGGGTGGGCGACATCGTGACGGGGACGGTGAAGCTGATGGCGCGCAAGGACGTCTACGTGGAGCTGGGGAAGACCGAGGCGGTGCTGCCGGCGAAGGAGCGCCTGCCCGGCGAGGATTACAACACCGGCGACGTGGTGCGGGCCTACGTGCTGCGCGTGCAGAACGAGAGCTCGGGCCCGGCGATCACGCTGTCGCGGGCGTGCCCGGAGTTCGTGAAGGCGCTCTTCCGCCTGGACGTGGCCGAGGTGGCCGACGGCGTGGTGGAGGTGGTGGCCGTGGCGCGCGACCCGGGGCGCCGCTCGAAGGTGGCGGTGCGGAGCCTGGACCCGGCGCTGGACCCCGTCTCGGCGTGCGTGGGCTTCCACGGGATGCGCGTGAAGAACATCGTGCGCGAGCTGAACAACGAGAAGCTGGACATCGTGCGCTACAGCGACGACCCCGAGGCGTACGCCCGCGAGGCGCTGAAGCCCGCGACGCCGACGTCGCTGCGGGTGGACGAGGCCAACCACGCGATCTACGCGACGGTGCCGGCCGACAAGCTGTCGCTGGCGATCGGGCGGTCGGGGCAGAACGTGCGCCTGGCCTGCAAGCTGACGGGGTGGAAGATCTCCATCACCGCCGATGAGCCGGTGGCGTTGGGCGCGCTGGAGGACCTGCAGGTCTTCGCGAGCAAGCGCGACGAGATGGTGCACACGTTGGCGCAGGAGCTGGAGGTGACCCACGCGGTGGCCGAGCGCCTGGTGGACGTGGGCTTCCATTCGCCCGAGGGCATTCTTGCGGCCGAGCAGGCCTACTTCCAGGAGTCGACGAAGTTTGACGCGGAGACGGTGGAGAGCATCTACCGCCACGCGCAGGCGATCGTCGAAGCGAAGGGGGAGTGAGCGTAATGATGAGGGTTTCGGATTTCGCCAAGCAGGCGGGGCTGCCCGCCGGGATCGTGCTCTTCCAGGCCAAGGACCTGGGGCTGGAGGTCTACTCCACGCTCTCGGAGCTTGAGCAGGACGAGGCGAAGACCCTGCGCGGATGGGCCGACGGGCTCGACGCCCAGGCCAAGGCGGCGTTGATCGCCGACTACGAGGCCACGCGCAAGGCGCGCCTCGAGAAGGCCGAGGCCGTCCGCCACGAGGAGGCCCGCCGCAACCGCGAGGGCGTGGAGGCACACCGCCGCATCGCGTTGGAGGCCGAGGCCCTGCGCGACGGCAAGCCCCTCCCCAAGGCGGAGGCCCCCAAGGCCGAGCAGCCGAAGCCCGAGCCGCCCAAGGCCGAGGCCCCGAAGGCTGAGCCGCCGAAGGCCGAAGCGCCCAAGGCCGAGCCGCCGAAGGTGGAGCCGCCCAAGGCCGAGGCTCCGAAGCCCGCGCCCGAACCCGCGAAGCCCGAGCCCCCGAAGCCCGCGCCCGCGAAGGCGGAGGCCCCGAAGGCCGAGCCCGCGAAGCCCGCCGCGCCCAAGGCGACGTTGACGCCCACCAAGCCGACGCTCACGCCGACCCGCGCCACCCTTTCGCCCACGCGCCCGACGCTGACGCCCACCAAGCCCGAGCCCCCGCGGCCCGTCTCGCTGGGCCTGTCGCCCACCAAGCCCGCGAAGCCCGCGGACAAGGGCCGCCGCGACGACCGCGCCCCCAAGGGCCGTGACGACCGCGCCAAGGGCCGCCGCGACGACCGCCTCCAGAAGGGCCGTCCGCAGGCCGCCGCCCCCGCGCGCCCCGCCGCCCCCGCGGCGACCGTCGAGGGCAAGACGCTCCAGATCCACGGCCCCATGATCGTCAAGGACCTGGCCGAGTTGCTGGGCATGCGCCCGAACGAGCTCATCGTCGCGCTCATGGGCCTGAACGTGCTCGCCTCCATCAACCAGACCCTCGAGCCCGGCATCATCCAGAAGGTGGCCGAGGCCCGCGGCTTCGCCGTCGAGGTCGAGGAGCGCAGCAAGCGCTCGGCCGACCGCAAGCCGCAGCTGAAGAGCGAGGACGCGGACGACGAGATCCCCGAGGACAAGCCCGAGGACATGGTGCTGCGCCCGCCGGTCGTCACCTTCCTGGGCCACGTCGACCACGGCAAG